>CAYWTG010000216.1:0-2701 GCA_964461155.1 uncultured Ruminococcus sp. | reverse complement strand
GCGGAGGATTCACCGCCCGTCGCCGCCCAGCCGATTCCGACCATTCCCGAGTCTGACGAACGCTCGGGATACTCGTCGTGTTTCATCACGTCGATGAGCTTAAAATACACATCTCTTACCGATACCACGCGATCTACGTGATTTTTTTCACCCGCAAAGCCGTTTTTCACGTAGCTTGCTTTTGCGGGGCAAGGGGAGATAAAGAATACTCCGATTTTATCCGGTGAAATCTCGGGGTGCTCTTTTTCGGCGCGTGAACGCGCAAGAGCGGCCGCGACATCCATCGGAGGCAGGATCGGCATGATGCGATCCGACAAAAACGGATAATTCATGTTTATGATCCTTGTGATGGCGGGGCAGGCGGAGCTGATGACCGGCTTTTTCACGTCGCTTCGGCTCAGATACATTCTCGTATACTGCGAAACCATCTCGGCGGCGCACGCCACCTCGAAAACGTAGTCGAAGCCCATTTTGTAAAGTCCGTCGATTATGTAATCGATACTGGTCATGTTATCGAACTGCCCGTACAAAGACGGCGCGGGCAACGCGATCGTCACATCAAACCCATCCATATCCGACAGCGGATCATGAAGTGCCTTTTTTGCCTTATAGGGACACACTCTGATGCACTCTCCGCAGTCGATGCAACGCACAGGATTGATTATTGCGTGACCGTTTCGTATGCGGATAGCCTCAGTCGGGCATCTTTTAAGGCAGGTGGTACAGCCCTTGCATTTGTCCATGTCAAGTGAAACCGAATGCTTGTAACTTTGCATGTCTCACCTCTCAGGATTTTATTTTTGCTCGTCGGGGGTCTTATACCTGACCGTCATCGTGATCGTCGTTCCGACGCCGAGCTCGGTCTTGATCTCCATCGTATCGGTATATTTCTTCATATTCGGAAGACCCATACCCGCGCCGAAGCCGAGTGCTCTGATATTGTCGCGTGCGGTGGAGTAGCCCTCCTGCATCGCAAGCGCAACATCGGGGATTCCCGGTCCTTTGTCGGCGAGAGTTATGACAATATCCTCATCAGTGACACACACATCGGCAACGCCGCCGTTTGCGTGGATGACCATATTGATCTCACCCTCATACATGGCTATAGACACCCGTCGTATTATCTCCGGCGAAAAGCCGAGCTGTCGAAGCTTCTTTTTTACAAGCACCGAAGCTTCTCCCGCTGAGGAAAAGTTTTCGCCGTCGACAAGAAAGCGGAAGCTTACGTTTTCAGACATTGTCAATCCTCCGGGCACGGAGTCTTCAGACCTGCCGAATAAAGCACGCCGCAGGCCTCATAGGCTCTCTTTGCGCTTTTCATGAGGACAATTCCGCATTCTTTCGCGAGCTCGATCATATCGACGCTCGGATTTTTGCTTCTCACGAAGACTATGCAGACCATATCCATCATGCTTGCCGTTCTTATCACCTGCGGATTGACGAGCCCCGTGAGAAGCACGCCCTGATCCTTGACGAACGCGAGCACATCGCTCATCATATCGCTGCAGCAGGCGGAATAAACTTCGCTTTCAAGCTGACTTTCTCCGCAGAGGAGCTCCGCGTCGAGTAAGCTTTTTATCTCTTTGATCTTCATTTTATATGTCGCCTTTCATATAAGGTGGGACACTTTCCACAGGGGTCGATCAATACTTTGCGAGAATACCCTCAAGCTGGCTGGGCTCAAGACGTCCGTAAACGTCCTCGCCTACTGTAAGTACGGGTGCAAGTCCGCACGCGCCGATACATCTTGTAGCGTCGAGGCTGAACTTGAGATCCTCCGTGATACCGCCGTTCTTGATACCGAGAAGCTGCTCAAGCTTATCCATAAGGAGTCCCGAGCCCTTAACGTAGCAGGCGGTTCCGAGACATACCGCAACGGGGTGCTGTCCCTTGGGATTGAGAAGGAACTGCGCGTAAAATGTTACAACTCCGTAAACCTCGGATACGGGAACGTCGAGTCCTGCGGCGATGCGCTCTTGGACCTCCTTGGGAAGATAGCCGTAGACATCCTGTGCCTTCTGGAGAACGGGCATAAGTGCGCCTGCCTGACCCTTGTGAGCGGCAATGATCTCCTCGAGCTTTTCCCTCTGCTCGGCGGTCTCTGTGAATGCGACCGTCGTCATGGATTTCTTCATAGGTGTTTTTCCTCCTGAATTGTATTATATTTACTCACGCCCCACATCAAAAGTGCGGGACAGCTTTCACATGATTATTCTTCGGTGCAAAATGCTTCGACAGCATCTGCCGCCGCGTCGATATAGTCGTTCTCGTAGAGCTCAACCGTACCCGCGTCGCAAAGAGCCGCCATCTTGGGGTCAAAGGGTATCTGACCGAGGAACGGTATACCGTTCGCGCGGCAATACTCCTCGGTTCCGCTCTTTCCGAAGACATCGATACGCTTGCCGCAATCGGGACATTTAACGTACGACATGTTCTCGATAACTCCGATGATCGGAATATTCATAAGGCGAGCCATATTGACAGCCTTCTCGACTATCATCGAAACAAGCTCCTGGGGCGTTGTAACGACGACGATTCCGTCAAGGGGAATTGACTGGAATACCGTAAGCGGCACATCTCCCGTTCCCGGCGGCATGTCGATGAACATATAATCAACCTCGTCCCAGATGACCTCGCTCCAGAACTGCTTGACCGCTCCCGCGATAACGGGACCTCTCCAAACCACGGGGCTTGTTTCATC
>CAYWTG010000215.1:0-2743 GCA_964461155.1 uncultured Ruminococcus sp. | reverse complement strand
GCGGTCATGCCTATGACCGCGCGAACTACGCGCCGCGTGGGTAAAGACTACTTAGTGCGTTTTCTTTCACGAAAGGAAACGCGAACAAGCGGATTGCACTCTCGTGCAGTTGAGGTAGATAAACCTATAATTGCTCGAGGGAGAACAAAAAAACGTTTTCTTCCCGCAAATTCTTTCACGAAAGAACTCCTCCTCAGTCCTCTATCGGCGCATGACCGCACAAAGCGGTCAAAAGCTCCTGTAGATCATCGTCATCCACATATTCAAGCTGAACTACATGACGCTTCGCCGTGTGCGTGATTCGGCAACGCCTGCCGAGACTCGTCGAGACCTTTTCTTCAAGGTCCGAGATGTAGTCTACCGTCGGTGCCGACGGCTCATCTTCCGATTCATCGCTCGCGCGGCGGTTTGCCGCCTTGACCGCGGCCTCAAGCTCGCGAACGGACATCCTGCGCGCCACGGCTCTCGCCGCGAGAGCGGATATCTCCGACTTGTTTTTGAGCCCGAGCAGAGTTCGACCGTGGCCCGCGCTGAGCGTGCCGTCGGCGACCATCTCAAGCACTTCCTCGGGAAGCTCCAAAAGCCTCAGCGAGTTTGCTATCGCGCTTCGCGACTTGCCTATTTGAATGGAAATTTCTTCCTGGGTTAGTCCGAACGTGTCCATCAGATGCGCATATCCGCGCGCCTCTTCAGTCGGGTCGAGATCCTCTCTCTGCAAATTCTCGATCATCGCGTAACGCGCCGACTCGAGCTCATCCGCTTCAACGACGACCGCGGGGATCTCCGAAAGTCCCGCCATCTTCGCCGCGCGCCATCTGCGCTCTCCCGCGATTATCATGTACATTCCGTCCATGCTCTCGCGCACGAGGATCGGCTGAAGCACGCCGTTGGCGGCGATGGAGTCCGCAAGGCTCGCCAATGCCTCGCGGTCAAAAGTGCGTCTCGGCTGATCCTTTTTCGGCTCGATCATCGAGAGCCTGAGCTTCATTCCCTCATTTTTCGGGCTTTCCACCGAGTTATCGTCGAAAATCGCGTCAAGGCCGCGTCCGAGTCCCTTGTTTCTTGCCATATCTGATCCTTTCTCAAACGCCTACGGTGCGGCGAACGAGCTCCTCGGCCACGCTCTCGTAAGCCTTGCAGCCCTTTGAATATTTGTCGTAATAATTGATAGGCTCACCGAATCCCGGAGCTTCCGACAGCGCGACATTTCGCGGGATCGTGACGGGGAAGAGCTTATCGCTGTAGTATTTTTTGATCTCGGAGAGCACCTGCGAGGCGAGGTTCAGCCGTCCGTTGTGCATCGTCACGAGTATTCCCGTAACGCCGAGGTCGGGGTTGTAGTGCTCCTTGACCTTTTTCACGGAGATCATGAGTTGCGAGAGTCCCTCGAGAGCGAAATATTCGCACTGCATGGGGATGACGACGCCGCGCGCGGCAGTGAGCGCGTTGACGGTGAGCATCCCGAGTGAGGGGGGACAGTCGATCATCACAAAGTCGTATGTATCGCCGAGCTTGCCGATGAAATCAAGGATCCTGCGCTCGCGTCGATCCTCGTCGATGAGATCGAGCTCCGCGCCCGCGAGGTTGATCGTCGAGGGGACGACGGAGAGATTTTTAAACTTCGTCGAAACGACGCACGACGCGGGGTCTGCGCCGTCGATGAGGACATCATACATGGTATGAGCGACTTTTTTCTTATTGATGCCGACGCCGCTCGTTGTGTTGCCCTGCGGATCGCAGTCGAGGATGAGCACGCTGTACCCAAGCGCGGCGACGCAGGATGCGATATTGATCGCGGATGTTGTTTTGCCGACGCCGCCCTTCTGATTTGCAAAGGCGATGACGTAAGGCTTCTTTATCATATCGAGGGTACTGTCCTTTCAAAAATGTACGCTTCGGGTATATTCTATCAATATATAGTATACCACAAAGATGCGAAGTATTCAAGTGGAGTAGGCGATAATGTTTCACGTGAAACAAAGTTAAAGCCGCACACTCACGAAATTACAAAGCAAACGTCTAAGTAAGACTCACAAGCCAACCAAAACGCCACACTACAGTTTGTCGCCGCGCGAGAAGCGACGCCGCAAAAATCCACGCATCAACTCGCGACACGCCACCCCAAGTCTGTCGCCCCGCGAACGAACGCCTGCAAAAAACGCCACACGTAACGCACCAAGACGTCACCCAAAGCTTGTCGCCCGTAAGGAAGCGACGCCGCCAAACGCCATGCGGTCAGCCGATACCGCCACCACTGCACCCCTGCGCGGCGTGAACTCCGTGCGAGCCGTACACGAACATATCGTACCGCAGCACGCGGTTCGTGGGACGGGCAAAGCGGTCAGTTATCTGACCGCGCTAATCCTCGAGCTGCGGTAAAGACTACTTAGCGTCAAGCCGTTAAGTAGGACTTTCTTAGTGCGTTTTCTTTCACGAAAGAAAACGCGAACAATAGTCTTCTGCTCTTAAAGATAGGGGCAGTAAACGAAATACTCTCTAACGTCTAAGGTACGGTAGACCGCTATGGAGGAAGCATGAATTCTCCTAAACTAACGCCGCCGAAAAACGAAATCTCTATGTGTCGAACTCTGATAAACTCTATATGATAAAGGCTAAACTCAAACTTACCTACCTCACCCGTGCGAAAGTGCAAGACGCCTCTTCGCGTTTTCTTTCGTGAAAGAAAACGCACTAAGAAAGTCCTACTTAGCGGCTTGACGCTAAGTAGTCTTTACCGCGGCTC
>CAYWTG010000214.1:0-2744 GCA_964461155.1 uncultured Ruminococcus sp. | reverse complement strand
TCGTGTACGGCTCGCACTACGTTCACGCCGCGCAGGGTGCGATGGTGGCGGTAGTGGCTGACCGCGTGGAGTTTTGCCGTGTCGCTTGCTTACGGGCGACAAGTTAGGGAGGAATTTCGCGGGTTTGCGCGGGGATGAGCCTCGTGGAGATTCTCCTCTCCTCAAACGGTTGAGCCGTGCACGTCATAATATAATTTCAAAAAGCTTTCTCTCGACTTCTTTCACTGAAAGAACCGCCCAACAAAAGAGCAGGGAATGTTTCACGTGAAACATTCCCGCTTCTCATCTCTTTACGAGGTATTTCCTCATATCTACGGCGCAAGCCACCAGTATTATAAATCCCTTTATCACATACTGCAAATTCGAGTCGATGCCGAGGAACGTGAGTCCTACGAAAATAATTCTGAGGAGCACGACACCGGTGATGACTCCGCTCACGCGGCCGATGCCGCCTACGAACGAGACTCCGCCGATCACGCACGCGGCTATCGCGTCGAGCTCGTAGTTCAGCCCCGTGGACGCGCTGTTCGAGCCGATTCGCGCCGCTTCGATAAATCCCGTAGCTCCGTACATCACGCCTGCGAGAGTGAAAACGAGGATCATCGTCAGCATCACGTTGACTCCCGACACAGCCGCCGCGTCCGCGTTTGAGCCTACCGCGAACATATTTTTTCCGAAGACCGTCTTGTTCCAGACTATCCAAATTATCGCCGTAATAACTGCGGAATAGAGCACGTATCGCGGAACGGTCACGCCGCCGACCGAGAAAAGCTTACCCGTGATGAATTTCGCAAACGACTCGTCGAGTCCCGAAAGCGACTGACCATTGTTTTCACCGTTCATCAGGTACATCAAAAGCACTCCGTATGTGACAAGTTGCGTCGCGAGGGTCACGATGAACGGGTGTAGGTGGAATTTCGCCGTGCAAAAGCCGTTCAGAGCCCCTATCGCACCGCCGATCAGCAGTGCGATGATGAAAACGAGCCAAATCGGCAAGGTCGGGAGTGACGGAAACATTTTTCCCGCGTATGTGGAACTCTGTAAGAGTGACGCGGTCACGCAAGCGACAAGCCCCACGACGCGTCCCGCCGAAAGGTCAGTTCCGGTGAGGATTATGCATCCCGCGATGCCGAGCGCGATCGGCAGGTTCGCCGCCGAAAGGGAAATGATATTTACGATCGACGGGAGCGACAAGAATCGCGGCTCGACGATCTCGATGACGACTATGGCCGCGACGAGAAAAATATACAGCGCGTTATTGCCGAAAAAATCTCCCATGCGGCGGCGACGGTCGACGGGGCTCATCGCGCGATAACGCTCGACGGCCGAAGATGCGCCTTTCATGAATTTCACTCTGAACTCTCCTTTTCTTCTCGAAAATTGTCGTGCGGCGCGGAAATTCCCGACGCGAGTGCCATGATCTTCTCCTGCGTGGCCTCCTCGCGCGACAGCTCACCGGCAAGTGTGCCCTCGTGCATCACGAGTATTCGCGAGCACAGTCCGAGAAGCTCCGCAAGCTCGCTCGACGCCACGATTACGCACCGTCCACGTTCGGCGAGGCTGACTATCAGCGAATAGATCTCGGCTTTCGCGCCGATATCGATGCCGCGCGTGGGCTCGTCCATCAAAAACAGTCGAGGCTCGGTCAAAAGCCACCGTCCGATGATGATCTTCTGCTGATTTCCGCCCGAAAGCGTGCGTATTTTCGTCCCGCGCGACGGCGTTTTGACGCGCATTGAGCGGATTATCCCGTCGGTTTTGTCGTTCATGACGCGTCGCGAGAGGAAAATGCCGCGTCGGCAGGCACGAAGGTGCGAGATCACCGTATTCGCCGTGATGTCGAGTATGCCGAAGATACCGTCGCGACGCCTTTCCTCGGTGATGAGTGCGACGCCGCGTTTGACACTCTCGCGGACGCTCGACGGTGGAAGAAGCTCGCCGTCGAGGATGATTTCGCCGGAGCGGCGTTCGGCGATGCCGAATATAGTCTCGAGCAGCTCCGTCCGACCCGAGCCGCCGAGGCCGGCAAGGCCGATGATCTCGCCGCGCCGCGCGGTAAACGAGACGTCGCTGAGGCAATTATGCGCGCCGGAGATATTGCACACGCGGAGCATAACGTCTCCGAGCTCGGCGTGCGAGGCGGGGAAACGTTCGGAAAGCTCGCGCCCGACCATGAGCGAGATTATGCGATCCACGGTAAAATTTTCTGCGCGGCCTGTTTCGACGAGTCGGCCGTCGCGCATGACGCTGATATCGTCGGAAATGCGAAGGATCTCGTCCATCTTATGCGAGATGTAAATGATGCCGCAGCCGCGCGATTTCAGTGAATCGATGATTCGGAACAGTTCCTCGGCCTCGTCGGCGGTGAGAGAAGAGGTGGGCTCGTCGAATACGATGACGCGGGCGTTATATGAGACGGCTTTTGCGATCTCGATCATCTGCCTTGTGCCGACGGAGAGCGAGGAGACGCGACGCGCAGGGTCGACACGGATTCCGAGCGAGGAAAAGAGTTGCGAGGTGAGCTTTTCGGTTTCGCGATCGGAGGTGAAATCTAAAGTGGCAGGGTAGCGGCCGAGGTAAATATTGTCGGCGACGGTGCGAGTGAGAGCCTGACTGAGCTCCTGGTGCACCATGGCGACGCCGCCGGTCAAAGCGTCGCGGGGGCTTTTGAAGTCGGCGCGGTGTCCGTCGAGCAAAACTTCGCCGCTGTCTTTCGAATAAATTCCGAACAGGCACTTCATGAG
>CAYWTG010000213.1:0-2751 GCA_964461155.1 uncultured Ruminococcus sp. | reverse complement strand
TTCGACGACAAGATGACCTGCCGCCTCGGCGGCGACCGCGTCGTCACAACGGGCGGCGGCATGGCGTACATGAAGATCGCCGAGGGTTGCTCGAACCGCTGTACATACTGCGCCATTCCCCTCATCCGCGGCGGCATGAGAAGCCGTCCGATGGAGGATCTCGTCGCGGAGGCGCGTGACCTCGATAAAATGGGCGTGCGCGAGCTCAACATCATCGCGCAGGACACGAGCGCGTACGGAATCGACATCTACGGCGAGTACCGTCTGCCCGAGCTCATCCGCCGCATCTGCGCTGAGACGAAGATCCCGTGGATCCGTCTGCTCTACTGCTATCCCGACAAGATCACCGACGAGCTCGTTCGCGAGATCGCGACGAACGACCGCGTGCTCAAGTATATCGACATCCCGATCCAGCACATCTCCGACACCGTGCTCGAGCGTATGAATCGCCACGGCAATTCCGAGACGATCCGCGACGCCGTCGCGCGCCTGCGCCGTGAGGTGCCCGGCATAATCCTCCGCTCCACGGCCATCGTCGGCTTCCCCGGCGAGACGGACGAGGATTTCTGCGAGCTTTGCAAGTTCATCAAGGAAGCGAAGTTCGAGCGTTTCGGCGCGTTCGTCTATTCGTGCGAGGAAAACACCCCCGCGTTCGACTTCGAGGACAAGATAGACCCCCAGACGGCTCAGGATCGATACGACATCCTCATGCGCACTCAGCTTTCCGTCAGCGAAAGCTGGAACCGCTCACGCATCGGTCAGACGCTTCGCGTGCTCTGCGAGGGCTTTGACCCCGTAAGCGAAGCCTACGTCGGCAGAAGCTACGCCGAGGCCGCCGACATCGACGGAAAGATCTTCTTCTCGTCGCACTCTCCCATCAGTGAGGGCGAGCTTCTCGACGTGAAGATCACCGAAGCTCTCGATTACGACCTTGTGGGCGAAGCTCTGCTTTAAGGTCAAAGTTTAATACGCGCCGCGCCGCGGCAGAATGGAGTTAAATATGGCAAAGAGTAAAATGAATCTCCCGAACAAGCTTACGATATTCCGAATTTTGATGGTTCCCGTGTTCCTCGTGCTGTTCGTCGTCCCCTTCCCGCATTTCACCGAGACGGCAATGCGCATCACGACCGCGGCGGTTTTCGCCGTCACGTCCCTGACCGACATGGTCGACGGAAAGATCGCGAGAAAGTATAACCTTATCACCGATTTCGGAAAGTTTATGGATCCGCTCGCGGACAAGTTCCTCGTCTTTTCCTCGCTTCTCGGAATACTTACAAATGAGTATTTCGCAGACCTCCGCACCGTGTTCGTGTGGGCTGCGGCCCTCGTCATCTTCCGTGAGCTTGCGGTAACGTCGATCCGCCTTGTGGCGGCAGGCAAGAGCGGCATGGTCATCGCGGCAAGCTGGCTCGGTAAGATCAAGACGACGACTCAGATGATCTGCATCGTCACCGTGCTCCTCGAACCCGTGCTTCTTCCCTTTAAGCCGTTCGCCGAGTGGCACCTGCTCTCCTACATCACGATAGCGGCGATGAGCATCATGACCCTCTGGTCGGGCATCAACTATCTGAAGACCTACTGGAAATTCCTCGATCCCGAAAAGTAATATGCAAATCTCCCCCTCGAAGACGCTCTTCGGGCGGGAGATTTTTCTTCAGCTCCACTCTTTCGCAAGAAGAAAGTCGCGTATGTTGCGGTGCTTTATTCCGATCCTATCAGTTATAACTGATGAAATCATCTTTTCGCGCCGTTTCGACAGTTATACCTTACACTGCGCGAGTCTCTGCGGCTTTCGCAAAATTAAGAACCCCGCCGATTTTTGATTCGGCGGGGTTTCGCTTTACAGCGTGTATTCGGTAATGCTTGACTTGCCGTTTCCGATCTCGCAGACGAGGAGCGTGCCCTCTCTGACTTCGACTTCGCGGCACTCGTCGCGCGTGACAAGGCAGACTTTCTTTTTATTTCCGGGGACTGTCCAGTCGGTGTTCAGCATCATGATACGTGTGATGTCACCGTCCTCCCAGCGTGTCCAGAAGACCTCGCCGCTCTCGTCCTCGACGTGTGTCTCGGGGAGAGTCATCTCTGCAAGGCGTGCGACCCACGTTGCCGAGAAGCTCATGAACTGCTCGTGGCCGGGGTACGCCCAGAATGTGAAGGTGTACACCCATCCGCGACCTACGCGGTTCTTAACGAGCAGGGGCTTGCCGGTGAACGAATCCCACGCGACGACCTCTGCTCCCGCGAGTTCAACATCGGCCAGATACGGCTTGCCGTCCTCGCACGGGCAGTCGCTCGGCATAGCGGAAAGCTCGGGTGTGCGGATCTCCTCGCGGTGCGCGCAGTTCCACTGACCGCAGTAGAGTGCGTTGCTTCTCTTAACCTTTACGCCGCACAGCTCGGAGAGATCTCCGTCGCCGACGAGCGCGAGGTCGTCCATATCACGCAGGAACTCACGGCGCGTGTGCGTGCTGAACTGCGGGATTCCCGTAAGGAGAACGCCGCCGTCCTCGACAAACGCTTTGAGCTTTGCGGTGTCCTCATCGACGGCTGTGTTCCAACCGAGGTTGAGGAGGAGCTTATAATTCTTGTAGTAGTCGGCAGACGCCTCAACGGGGACGCAGTCGAAGTCGCCGTAGGGTGTGCCGGAGAAGAAGAAGCGTCTCTTGTCGTGCTTCTGGATGAGCGGGAGCGTGGATGCGCCCGGCATGAGCACGTCGAGCACCTGGTGGCACTTCTCGGGCTGTCCGTGAC
>CAYWTG010000212.1:0-2756 GCA_964461155.1 uncultured Ruminococcus sp. | reverse complement strand
AGCCTTGCGGAATATGCACCGACACATCATCGAGTATCGTTTCATCGCCGTAGGCAAAGGTGACGTTCTCCGCAGTTGCGCCGCTGAATGCGACATCACTCGTCCCTGCGATCTCTTCAACGACGGGAGTCTCTTCGAGAATATCGAGCACACGGTTTCCTGCGGCGAAGGTGTTCTGCAAGGTACTTCCGAGGCTCGCAAGCGCGACTGCGGGGCCGAAAGAGCTCATGAGAGCGACGATCGGAATAAGCACTCCGATAAATTCCGTCTTTCCGTTTTTGCAGAGCATCGCGGAAGCGAAAAGCATTGCGACATCGAATATCAGGATTGCGGTATTCGTCACAGCCTGATTTCTGCCTGCAACACGCTTCATTCGCATTTCAATCTCCGACAGCTCCTCGCTCTGCGCATTCATGTCATCCATGCGCTTTTCGCCGCATCCGTATTGGAGAGTTTCGGAAAGGCCGCGCATTGAATCGAGCACGAATCCCGAAAGATTACCCGATTTTGTGCGAAACTTGAGGCCGTCGTCTCCGCTGAAACGCGATGTTAATATCGGGATCAGGACACCGATCGTGATATATGCCGCGAGTGCTATAAGCGCGAGGATTATATTATAACTGCCGATGAAAATGCACATTACCGTGCAGAACAAAACCGCGATCAAGACGGGAGATACGGTGTGCGCGTAGAAGACCTCCAAAAGCTCGATGTCCGAGGTGATCACGGATATGAGATCGCCTTTGTCCTTGCCCTCCAATTTTGCGGGGCAAAGTCTGCGCAAAGCGCGGAATACCTTTTCACGAATAAGCGCGAGCAACTTGAAAGCGATATAGTGATTGCAGGCCTGCTCCGCGTAGCGAAGTATCCCGCGAACGAGTGCGAACAAAGCGACCGAAACAAACAAGGTCGTCAAGCTGAGCGAGACGTCGAGCCCCGCGACGCTCGCCGCCGCCAAAGTACCGAATACGGTAATAAACGCAGCGCACAGCTGCCCGATGAGTCCCATCGTCACGGCAAGCACCATAAATCCCGCAAGCGGCTTTACAAGGCCGATCAGATTCATCATAACTTTAATTCCGCTTCTCTTCTTCATGCCGTCTCCACCTCTCCTACATAGTTTTCAAGCGATTGCTGTGCTTTCCACAGCTTTGCGTACACGCCGTCATTTTCAAGGAGAGATCTGTGATCTCCGCTTTCCGCGACAGTGCCGTTTGCCATTACGTAAATTTTGTCGGAGGAGACGACGTTTGCGAGACGGTGGGAAATCAGAATAACGGTCTTCGTCTTCGCCAAAGCGTGTATCTCGCGCATAATGTCGTTTTCGCTGTCCACGTCGATATTGGATGTGGCTTCGTCGAAGATATACACGGGGCTGTCGTGCAGAAGCGCACGCGCGAGTGCCAGTCGCTGACACTGTCCGCCCGAAAGGTTCGAGCCTTTTTCGCAAAGCATCGTGTCAAGCCCGTTTTCGCTTTTCAGAAATGCAGAAAGCTTCACGCGGTCGAGTACTGCCCAAAGCCTGTCGTCATCTGCCGCACGGCACCCAATCAGGAGATTATCTCTTACCGTGCCTTTGAAGAGATAGCTTTGGTGGCTGACATAGGTAAAGTTTTGCATCAGGCTCGCCTCGTTTAAATCTCCGAGCTCCACCCCGCCGACGCTTACAGATCCGCCGTAGCCGCGGTTTCTGCCCATGAGGATCGCTGAAACGGTGGATTTACCGCATCCCGATTCGCCTACGACAGAAGTAAAGCTGCCGCGCGGGAAGCTCATATCGACACCGTGCAGTATCTCGCGATCTTTCTCATAAGAAAAGCGGAGATCTCTACACACAATGCTGCAGTCAGTCGGAACAGCTTCGTGCTTTTCTTCGGCTTCCGGTAGGTCAAGTAAGCGAAATATCTTGTCGCTTGCCGCCATACCGTTCATGGCAATATGGAAAAACGAGCCGAGCTGACGCATGGGAATGAAGAAGTCCGCCGAAAGGAGAATGATAAACATACACCCCGAAAGGTCAACGCCGCCTGCGGCATACCGTGTCACTGCCAAGATCGCGCCGAGTGCCGCGCCGCCGTAGGCTATGAGATCCATTATGGTAATGGAGTTAAGCTGCATTGTCAGCACTTTCATGGTGATCCTGCGGAAATGCTCGGACTCGCGATTCATTTCTTCTTGCTTGAAATCGTCCGCTCGGTAGATTTTCAGCGTTGTGAGCCCCTGCAAATTTTCAAGGAAGGTGTCGACGAGAGCCGTGTACTGCCCCCAGTATTTGTGTAATAGCTTCTTTGCCCACCTCTGCACCGCGACGATGGCAACCGGAATAAGCGGCACGCATATCAGCAAAACCACGGCACAGGGAAAGCTTACGAAGCTGAGCACGCAAAAGAGTGTCAGCGGTGCTATCATCGCATAGAAAAACTGCGGCAGGTAGGAGCCGAAATATGTTTCAAGCTGATGTGCGCCCTCGACGGCGACCTGCACCACCTCGGAAGTGTTGACTTTCTCGTTATACGAAGTGCCGAGCCTGAGCAGCTTGCGGTAGATCTTCTCGCGAAGCGTCTTCTTTACGGCTTTTGATGACAAGTAACTCATCTTGCTCGACAGCACGGTGCAGATAAATCTTACGATTATCGCCGTTGCCGCGATGATAAGAGTCCCGATAAAATCGCCCCTCCCCGCCGTTTTTTCAAAGAGCCTTTCGAGAAGTCGTGTAATGCTCGCCATCATCGTGATATTTGCCGCCAGAGCGACCC
>CAYWTG010000211.1:0-2761 GCA_964461155.1 uncultured Ruminococcus sp. | reverse complement strand
GATATGTGCGTCTGCTTAAAGCGCGAGCTTGTGCGCCTCGGATTTTCAAGCTCGGGACTCGGCGGCCTGCTCGAGCGTCAGAGCTTTGAAAATTTTTCGCTCGACTTCTACTCGGGACGCGACCGCGCCACTGCGGAAAACAATCTGCGTCTTTTGAAAAGCTTCGCCGAGAATTTCAAGGGCGAGGGCGACGACTCGTGGCTCCTTCTCGGCTCGACGGGTCTCGGCAAGACTCACCTTTCGACCTCCGTAGCGCGTGTCCTCATCGAGCGCGGCTTCGACGTGGTATACGCCAGCGCGCAGGACATAATCACGGCTTTCGAGGAGCGTCGCTTCGGCGGCAATTACGAGAGCACGTCCGAAGAACGCTTCTTCTCGGCCGAGCTTCTCATCATCGACGACCTCGGCGTCGAAATGACAAATCAGTTCACCGTTTCCTGCATATACACGGTGCTCAACTCACGCATCAACAGTCGACGCTCGACGCTCATCAGCACAAACCTCACGCAAAGCGAGCTGAGAAGCCGTTATGCGGACAGAATCACAAGTCGCCTGTTCGGCGAATTCCGTCCCCTGCTCTTCACGGGACGCGACATTCGCGGGCAGAAACTCACCAAATAACAAAAACACACCGAAAGGATACCTTAAAAACATGAAAATCGGAGCAATGGTAGAATCATTCAGACTCGGCTTCAGAGGAGGCGTTGAAAAAGCGGCGTCTCTCGGCGTTGAGGGAATTCAGGCATACGCCACAACGGGAGAGCTCGCTCCCGAAAATATGACACCCGCACGCATTCGCGAGGTGCTCGACATCGTCAACTCGAACGGCATCGTCTTCTCCGCACTCTGCGGCGACTACGGCTACGGCTTCAACAACGCCGAGCAGAACCCCGAGTTCATCGAGAAATCGAAGCGCATCCTCGACCTCTCTCTTGAGCTCGGTTGCGGTATCGTCACAACTCACATCGCGCACATCGGCGAAGACGCGACGGACGCGGAGCGCGAGCTCGTTCGCACGGCTTGCCGTGAGCTTGCCGAGTATGCAGACGCGCAGGGCGCATCTTTCGCCATCGAAACGGGAAGCGACCGCAGTGACGTTCTCGCGGCGTTCCTCGACTCTCTCGGCGCAAGCGGAGTCCGCGTAAACTACGACCCCGCAAACCTTGTAATGTGCCAGGACGAGCGTCCCGAGTGGGGACTCGAATACATCGGCAAGTACATCGTTCACACACACGCGAAGGACGGTATCATGCTGAAGAAGAAGGTCGAGGGCAATATCGAGCTTGATGAGGTTGCAAAGGAGCACGCGGCGATGATCGAGATGGGTCACAAATATCTCGAGCTCCCGCTCGGCGACGGCGACGTTGATTTCGACATCTATCTCCCCGCACTCAAGAAGACCGGCTTTGACGGATTCCTCACGATCGAGCGCGAGGTCGGCAGCGATCCCGTTTCCGATATCGCCATGGCCGTTGACTTCCTGCGCGACAAGACGGCTAAATTCGGACTTTGATCATTAAGGCGGAAATCACATGAAACTGTTTATCGCATCCGACATTCACGGCTCGGCATATTATGCCCGCCTCCTTGCCGATCGTTTTAAAGCCGAAGGCGCGGAGCGACTTGTGCTCCTCGGCGACATCCTTTATCACGGTCCGAGAAACGACCTGCCGCGCGAGTACGACCCGAAAGCGGTCATCGCGACTCTCAACGAGCTTCGCGAGTACATCGTTGCCGTCAAGGGTAACTGTGAAGCCGAGGTCGACTCCATGGTGCTTGACTTCAACGTCGAGAGCCCTTACTCCGCACTTCTCACACCGAAGCACTCTCTGATGCTCACACATGGCCACAGAGAACTTCCCGAGATGGCGGGCTACGACATACTCATGTGCGGCCACACGCACGTTCCCGCGCTCGAGAAGCACGATGGGTACATATATGTAAATCCCGGCTCCGTCTCGATACCGAAAGAGGCATCTCCTCACAGCTATATGACATTCGACGACAAGACCTTGCGTTGGTACGATCTCAACACCGTCGAGTGCTACATGGAATACAAGCTGTAAGTTTTACCTTGACAAAGCGAAGCTTTTCGGGTATAATTTAAACTGAGCAGGCGGGACTGCCGCGTGACGGAATGCCGAAAGGTACCGCCATGAGGAAAGTCCGGGCTCCGCAGGGCAGGATAACGGATAACGTCCGCCGGAGGCGACTCCCGGGAAAGTGCAACAGAAATAGCCTACCTAAGCTGATATATTCAGCCGGTACAGATGGAAAGGCGAGGTAAAAGCTCACCGGCACGGCAGGTAACTGCGTGCAAATGTAAACCCTATCCGGAGCAACACCGTATGCAGAGATAATTGTCGGCCCGGCATATCTGCAGGTGGCATCAGGCGCACAGTAATGTGTGTCGCAGATAGATGGCAGTCACGCGCTAAGCGTACAGAACCCGGCTTACAAGCCTGCTCTTTAATTTAAATCTGCAAATACGGCGAGCTTTTCTCAAAGCTTCGCCGTATTTTTTCCGTTATTAGGGATCAACCTTCGATCCTTGCGAAGATAACAGCCGTGAGTGCGCCCGATTCTCGGCACGTTTTTGCCGCGTCGACTTTTTTTCGTAAAAATATTTTCGAAATACGAAAAAAGGTGTTGACAAGAGGGTCTGTTTGTGGTATAATAATCGCGTCGCTGAAAAGCGCACAACAAAATAAGCTGGTGTGGCTCAATGGCAGAGCAGCTGATTTGTAATCAGCAGGTTGAT
>CAYWTG010000210.1:0-2808 GCA_964461155.1 uncultured Ruminococcus sp. | reverse complement strand
TCCTTGCCGGTGCAGTCATCCTTGAAGCGAAGCATTACATTGCCGTTGTCAAGGCTGTAAACGTCTTTTGTCTTGCCCTCATAAACTTTTACCATATACTTATTCTCCATTCTGCCGACCATGTGGTTCGGCGCACACTTGAAATACGCACTAATTATAGCACAAAAGAGGTGCGCTTGTCACCGATTTTGCGTAAAAAAATTGCCGTCACGCAAAAAAAATATGCTCGCGCTCCGCGGCGATGGGAATATCTGTCCGAAAAGGCGACGCGAGAGGCTCTTTCTCGACGCGAGCGACGAAAACAAGTCACGAAATATGCACACCGCTCGCCGCGTTTTGCGCCTCCTTTGTGATATTATTTCCCATGGCGGACACTTCGCCGAAATCACATAAAAGGACGGTTTAAAAATGAATAGCGAAAATTGCACCCTCACACCTGCGGCGCAGGCGGTCATCTACGTTTCTCCGTCGGCGATCGTGCCGAACCCCGCTCAGCCGAGGCGGGATTTTTCCGCGGAGTCCCTCGCTTCGCTCACGGACAGCATCCGCCGCGTCGGCGTGCTCTGCCCGCTTCTCGTTCGCCGCGTCGACGGCGGGCTCGAGCTCATCGCGGGTGAGCGCAGACTCCGCGCCGCAGTCGCCGCGCATCTCGAGCACGTCCCGTGCATTCTATATGAAGCCGGGCGAGAGGAGAGCGCGTGCCTCGCGATAATCGAAAACCTCCAGCGCGAGGGGCTCAATATGTTTGAGCAGGCACAGGCGATACACACGCTTTCATCCGCCTGCGGCATGACGCAGGAGAGCATCGCGGATGCGCTGTCGTGCAGTCAGTCTTACGTGGCGAACAAGCTGAGACTGCTTCGCCTCGACGAGACGCTGCGCCGAATGATCCTCGACTTCGGCCTCACCGAGCGACACGCGCGTGCGCTGCTCCGACTTGAAGCGTCATCTCGTGCGGATGCCGTGCTCGAGATAAAGCGTCGTCACATGAACGTTGCGGCGACGGAGGAATATATAGAAGAGATCGTTTGCCGACGGGAGAGGGAGAGAGCGTCGCGGCGTGTCGGCGAGGTCGGGCGCGAGCTCAGACACCGACTGCTCAGTCGCGATATGCGCCTTTTTTACAACTCCATCGACCGCGCGCTCGAGTCGGTGAAAAGCTGCGGGATAGAAGTTCGCTCCACTCGGCACGAGAGCGACGGCGGGACGGTGATCGAGATCTTCGTGCCGAAAGCGTCCGGAGAAAAATGCGACGAGGAGTGTCGCAAAGCGTAAAAAATTAACACTTTGACGCCTAAGTTCCACTTGAAATCATGTCACGTTTTCGGTATAATATGATCAGACGTTACAAACGTCGAAAATGTGAGGTGAACATGATGAAAAAAAGACTTTCGATCATTTTGTCCGTGCTCGTTTTGTGCACGCTTTGCCTGTCATCGTGCGCACTGCTCGAGGATGTCGAAAAAACTCCCGACAGCATAGGCGCGGCGGAAACGATAGAAGCCGAAGCGACGACGGACGACGCGGTAAAGCCCGTCATCCCCGTGAAGAAAGCGGGAGATCCGCTGACCGTGTGCATCGACGCGGGACACGGATATACCGACCCCGGATGCACGACGGACTATCTCGACGGTCGCTATGAGCGCGAGATCGTCGCGGAATACGCCGACGTGCTCAAAGCAAAGCTCGAGGCGGCGGGGTGTCGCGTGATACTTCTCCGTGACGACGAAAACTACATCGACGCCGACACGATAGCCTCGCGTGCGCACTCGCTCGGCATGACCTTCATGGAGGACAAGCTCGAGCACGACAACCGCTTTGCCCCGTATAATCGCTCCGTGTGGGCAAACGTGCTCCACCGCGACACGTATATCGATCTTTTCATCTCTTTACATATAGATTCATTCGACAGCATGGAGTCCGTGCGCGGCACGCGTATATATTATTGCAGTGAAACGTCCTACAGCTCGGAGTCGGCCTCTCTTTGCTCGTCTCTTGCCGAATCGGTGAAAGACGCGCTCCCCGACACGAACGCGCGCTCGTTCCCGAAGACGAAATCTGAGGCCTACGTCGTAACAAAGCATACCGAGATGCCGTCGGTGCTCGTGGAGATGGGCTTTGCGACGAACAAGACCGACGCGGAAAATATCCTCGATGAGGACTGGCGCGAAGCTTTCTGCGACGCACTCGTCGACGGCGTGACGAAGTATTCAAAATAAAAGCGCACCCTCGCGACGCTTTTCGCGCACTTTGCGGTAAAAAGCGAGAGCGCACTCGAGTGCCGTGTACCCCGTGCGCACGCCGAAGCTCGCGGCGATATGCACACTGCGGAGCGACTTTTTCGAGAATTTTATAAATAATCGCACAAACGCATAAATATTCGCGAAAACACCTTGACAAAAGGCGGAAAAGCGAGTATAATAGGTGCATACTCAATCAGAAACAAGAATTTTTATGCACAGAGGTGAATAATCATGAATAAAGAAAACATAAAGAAGGTCGTCCTCGCTTATTCCGGAGGACTTGATACATCCATCATCATTCCGTGGCTCAAGGAAAACTACAACAACTGCGAGGTCGTCGCCGTTTCGGGTAACGTCGGACAGGCTGACGAGCTCGAGGGACTTGAGGAAAAGGCCATCGCCACGGGCGCGTCGAAACTCTACGTTCTCGACCTCACCGAGGAGTACGTTGATGAGTACATCATCCCCACGATGAAGGCCGGTGCGGTCTATGAGGAGTACTTGCTCGGTACGAGCCACGCACGTCCCTGCATCGCAAAGGGCCTTGCCGAGATCGCCATCAAGG
>CAYWTG010000209.1:0-2822 GCA_964461155.1 uncultured Ruminococcus sp. | reverse complement strand
CGGTTCATATGCAGCCGGTTATGGTGTCTTATAACCAGAAATACAGTCCCAGACCGATTTCCGCAAATGCTGGATTCCAAGTTGTGGGTCGGGTGTTGTAAATGTTATGCTTTTGTGTGCGGCCAGAGTGTAAAGAAAACGGTAGTAACAAGTGTTTCTCGGAACGAGAGTTCACAATTATAGGTAAATAACTTTAACAACCGTAAAACCATTCGTAGCAATTATAAATATCAATGATTCGAACGTTAATGGGGGTATCAAAGATGAGTGTAAAACCACCAATTGGAGAGCTTGTTTGTCACAAGACTTTTGGTCACGGTAGAATAACGGAAGTTTGTGAGCAGCCCAACCATAGTGCCGTATTAATGGTACAGTTTTTTGATGTACCTGGAATCAAAGGATTCAAAGTGCCAGATGCATTTATTACTACAAAATACATAAGCACCTCGAGTGAACTGGTTACTGAATGGCTTTCGACTTACACCGCATTTCACTGTGCTATTTGCGAACGCCAGAGGGACACACTTCAAGAAATTGACGGAGAGCATATTTGTAGTGAGTGCATAGAAAGGCTCCCCAGATGTTGGGAGTGTGGGACATACATGCGGCGCAATCGAATCGGTTTGGCAATAAATGAAGTCTTTTTAATGAAGTATATTTGCACTGATTGTGCAACGAAGGATTATCGCCAATGTAATCAATGTGGTAGCATGCACTCCATTTCCGGAAGAAAAAACAGATTTCCTCGTATTTCTGATGAAGTAATGTTATGTGAGAACTGCATAGAGAGTAAAACTATTATTTGTGACTGTTGCGAGGAGAATATATTTGAGAAAGACGCTACTTTGGTCGAGGAGCATCCCTTATGTAATGTTTGCTACACAAAAAAATCGTACATTTGTAAAACTTGCGGGCAATATATCTTTGGCGACATGTGCTATCCTTTTTTGGAAGGATTTTGTAATGTTTGCGGCCCTACTTCCGTTTATGAGCAGTATGCAACAGAGCGAATTAAACATATGGGGGAGTGCGTAAGAAAAGTTTTCCATAGCTTTCAGAAATGTGCGTCAACACCGCTTATGACTCGGTTACACAAAAGCTATCACAGTCAATATACTAATGCAAAAGCGTTTTTGTCAGAAATTGAGAATAGCAACAAAGATTTTCTATACCAAATGCAGCTGGAACATGTACAGCGGCTCGAAAAAGCCCCTCCATATGACACGCTCCTCATAGATCTATGGAATCTGACGCTGATTGTTGTAAGTGATCTGCCCCAGCAAATAAGTAATTACTACGAAGGCGTTATTACTGCAACCAATTTTAAGCAATCCTCCAACTACACATGGATGAGTGTTCATGCTACACGTAAGAAGATGAAGGTATCCCTATCTGATGGCAGAATTGCATATATATGGGATAAACCATATCGCTTTAGAGCAGTAACTGAATTTAATAAGGACTTCGGTATGGAATTCCATGGGCGATACGAGGTGGTGCAAAAAGATCAGTATGGCGATACCGCTGATTTTTATATTATTGGTGCTATTGAATCATAACCCAGAATATTCCCCAAGGCCGCTGTTCTTAAGCGTCGATTCTTTTTGAGGGACCATATTCGAAAATGCACGCTTTATTGGACTGTTATAGGAGTAGAATAGGAAACAGCCAAAGTAAATAGTCTTATTAGAATGTGAGGTTTTAGAGAATGAATACGATGAGCAGAGTTGAGGAATTGGTGGTAGATAGAGGCCTCACGCTTTTTAAGTTGGCAACCCTATGTGATGTGCCGTATTCCACGTTAAAGAATACAAAGGCCCGTGGCGGGCAGTTGGCAGTAGACACGATTGAACAAATCTGCCACGGTCTTGGCATCACAATGGCAGAATTTTTTACGGAGGGGAGCTGCAAACATGGATCTTGAATTTTATGCCCGGTACTATCTGGAGCACAAAGCATTGCCGAACGCGCTGTATAACGAAGGTCCCCGGTTGCTCAATAGCTTCATGCTGGATGGTGGGAAAGCCATGCATAGTTTTTACGATAGGGTAACCGCTGCAAATCCCTCCTATTGTTGCCCCTATAGTGAAAACGATTTTTATGTAAACTACAGAGTGTATATTCGTGACAACGATTCTTGCATGGTGCTTCGTGTGCAGATGCCCACACCGGAACACCCCCTGCTATGCCGTGCGGTATACCTATGTTACGGGACGAGAGGTGGCTATGAATTATATGTCACTTCAGAACGCATGGAAGATGGAAGCTATTGCATTTGCAGCTGGGATGAGTGTGGACAACACCACAATTGGGGGGATGCGCCTGCAGATCCCAATGCTGAAATGGATATGGCGGCTGATTTGTTTTGGAGGTCTATAAAGTATGCCACAAAATCAAAATCTGAAGGTCTATGTTGCAGTTAAGGCCGATTTCAATGAAAACGGCATCATGCTTCCCAGGGAAATTACCTGGGAAGATGGTACAAAATATGTGATTGACCGCGTGCTGGACATCCGGCAAGCGGCGGCTATGAAGGCTGGTGGTCAGGGAGACCGATATACCGTTCGCATTGGCGGCAAACAAAGCTATCTGTTTTTTGAGCGCAGTGCAAGCCAAACCGGAAATCAGCTGGGTCGGTGGTTTGTAGAACGGCGGACGGACGCAAAATTGTTTGTTCGGATGAACAAGCCACTACGATAGCTCGTGGTTTCACTCAAATATTATTAAAACCCGCTTATCTCAAGTTTGGAGATAAGCGGGTTTCTAACACGTTAGTAGAAAAATTAAATTCCGGTTGGAGCGGCGGCCAGGCTGAAGTAAGT
>CAYWTG010000208.1:0-2825 GCA_964461155.1 uncultured Ruminococcus sp. | reverse complement strand
TATCACTTTCTTTCCCCCTTGTCAACACCTTTTTTAAAGTTTTTTCGCGTTTTTTAAGATTTTTTTGAAAAAAGGCGTTTTTTGACCGTTTTTACCACTTTTTGGGGTGTTTTCGACCTTTTTGAGCTGTTTTCAGCCTTTTTTCGGGCCGAATCTGCGCTCGATCATCACGAGAAAGCGTCCGAGAAGCACATCATAGAGAAAAAAGCACGCTCCTCCGAGCACTATCGCTATCGAAAGAAGAAGCTTTCCGGTCTCGGAGGGTATGAAGATATAAAGCGACGCGCAATAGAGTAATATCGACGCGAGTGCCGCCGCAGCTTTCACTGTCACTCCTCTTATTTTGCCGAGACGCTCCGCAGTCGGGCGAAGAAGAGGGTATGCGCCGCCCACGGCGAGATACAAAACGCACACGGTCTTATCCGGAAGCAAGACCGCCGAGAGGACAAAGCAGACGGCGACGGCGCAAGCGGCGCGGCGCGTGCCCGCCTCACGTGCGAGAAGCATCGTCACCGCCCCGCAAAGCACCGTAGCCGACATATCGAGCACGGCCATGGCAGTACCGAACCACAAAAGCACGAACGAAAGCGCACTTCCGACGGCACAGATTGTCAGTGATCTTGTGGATGAGTTTCTCATATCAGCATCCGCCTCCGCAACAGTTGCAAAGCGCGTCCATGCAGAGGAATGTCGTGCAAATGCCGCAGCAATCGGTGTCTCCGCCTCCGTTTGACTGCCTGTATGGCGAGCCGAACGACGTGCCCTGCGAATACATACGCTCACGCGCGGCTCTGTATTCGGCATTGTTCGGATCATAGTAGCACGCCGTCTCTATATAACGCTGTGCGTCGTAGTATCGGCCGCGTTGGGCGAGGAGGAGTCCCTTGAGGTAGTTCCACTCCGCACCGCGATCTCCCGCGGGAGTCGAGTCGATTATGAGCTCCGCCTCGGAGTATCTTCCCTCTTTTATCAGTCGTCGTGCCTCTTCAAAGGAGGTGATGCCCGAGCCCGTGTAGCTTGAGTATCTCCCAGAGGACGACGAAGAAGACGCGTTCGCTCGCTCCTTTTGGATAGCGTCGTACGCCTCGTTGACTTCTTTCATTTTTTCCTCGACAAGATCGGCGAGGGGATTTCCCGCGTAATTGTCGGGGTGATATTTACGCGCGAGTTCGCGGTAAGCTTTTTTTATTTCATCATCAGTTGCATTTCGTCCCACACCGAGGACGGAATATGGATCTTTTGCCATTATTATCTCCGATTTATATTATTTTATTCGGGTAGTGCAAATTCTTCGTCACTTATTTTGAGTATGCGTCGAAGCTCGGCGACGAGCCCCGAGTAAAGCGTGTTTCGCACGATCTCGGCCACGTCGCGCATTTCTCGCGGCGCGTTGTCACAAAGGAGCTCCGCGGCACTTTCGCATTCCGACAGGTACATGGCGGCGCAGGTAAAGACTCGGCGTGCAACATTCGGCACGAGGCAAGTTTTGCCGTCCCTCTCGCAGAGTGCGTTTTCACCGTCTGCGGCGATGATCGGATTTTTTCGACCTCGCTTAAAATCTTCAGCAGCGTCGTCTGCGGCGTCGCAGATATATATGAACGCGCCGACAGCTCGACCGATCTCGCGGCATATTCTCGACGAGCTTTCCGAAAGTCCCGTCGCAAACAGCTCGCCCGTCAGCTCGCCGAACTCACGCGCGGCCGCGTCGAGTGACGGCACGTCTTCGCTTTCGATTTCGGAAAGGCGGCAAAGGTGCTCGTGCACGGCATTTGTCAGCTCGTCCGTCAGCTCGCGCTCTCTCCGAGCGGCACGTTTTATCGCTCCTCGTGCGGTGGGGAGCAAAAGTCGTGATACTGTCGCGCGAAGAAAGCCCTCGTCTGCGATATCATCCTCGATCTTTCCGAAGAAAAGTACAGCTGAGCAGACGGCAGTAAATTCGACAGCGTGGCAGTCGGCGACAAACGCGCGCTTTTTTACGGGATGCGCGAGGCACCGACCGCGACGGATCGCAGGTACTTCTTCTTCGGCGAGCAGACGCACGGCGGCGAGAAAAGCGAAATCGTAGCTGAGCGAAAATCGTGACAGCTGTCCCGTCACGCTTCCCATCGCGCGGCAAAGGCCGCAGTATATCGCGCGGTAAAGCTCATTTTCGCGCACGCGCAGTGACGGCACGTCCGTCTTCACATAGCCGAACACGTCTTCACCTCCGCCGTTTAAAATCTCGCAAGAGTCGACGTGCCGTCGTTCAGAGCGGAGATCAGCGCATCGATATCTTCTTCGGTATTTGTATGCGACAGACTGACGCGGAGAGATGAGTCGATCTCCTCATTCGTACAGCCGAACGCGGACAGCGCGTGACTGAGTCTGCCGGACGACGCGGAGCAGGCCGAGCCCGCCGAGACGTATATCTCCTTTGCGGAAAGGAAGTTGAGCATAGTCTCGCTTTTTATTCTCGGGAGGGTGATGTTCACGATATGCTCCACATATTTTGCGGGGCGTTTTATCGTGATCTCGTCGGGGAGCGACGAAAGGAGTCTCTCTCTCAGTGCGGCGACTCTTACTATATTTTCTTCAAAATGCTCACGCGCGTCGCGGGCGGCCGCCGCGAATGCCGCGATGCCCGCTGTATTTTCCGTACCTGAGCGCAACGCGCCCTCCTGCCCGCCGCCGGGCATTATCGGCACGATATTTTTCTTTTTCACGGTGTCGTCGGACAGCCACAGCGCGGCCGCTCCTCGCACGGCGTGAATTTTATGTGCGCTGACGGTGAGCGAGTCGACCCCGAGGCTTGTCACGGAGAACTTCGTTTTCATAAATCCCTGCAC
>CAYWTG010000207.1:0-2828 GCA_964461155.1 uncultured Ruminococcus sp. | reverse complement strand
TAAAAAAACGTCCGTCAAAGTTTCGCCGAAGCTATTGACATTGAGACGCGTTTTTGCTATCATTAGTTTATACAAATTATTCCCCTCGAAAGGATTAAAAATATGACACTCAACGAGATTCTCGTCGACATTAAGTCAGACAGAGTAAAAAACGTCATTTTCGACTCGGACACCTTTAATGAGATGGACGACCAGTACGCCATCGCGCACGCGCTCGGAAGCCCGCGCATCAACGTCCTCTCCATCAACGCCGCGCTGTTCAACAATCACAGAAGCGAGAGCTTTGCCGACGGCATGGAGAAAAGCTATGAAGAGATCGGCCGCGTGCTGAACGTGTGCCACCGCACGGGCACAGTCGACACCTTCAAGGGTTGTCCCACACCCATCTCCGAGAGTGAAAACTTCGCTCCCGTGGACAGCCCCGCGTCGCGCAGCATCATAAAGACCGCGAAAGAGTCTGACGATATCGTCTATATCCTCACCACAGGAGCTTGCACGAATGTCTCCTCCGCCATCATGCTCGACCCGTCGATCATGGACAAGATCTGCGTTATCTGGCTCGGCGGACACTGCCTCGAGCATCCGAACGTCAACGAGTTCAACCTCATGCAGGACTACAGAGCAGGTCAGTACCTCCTCGACTGCGGCGTTCCGCTCATTCTTCTTCCCGCGTTCGGCGCAGAGGGGCACGGAACACAGATGCTTCGTGTCGACGACGAGCAGCTCAGTGTTATGAAAGGCTCGTCCGACGCCGTCATATTCTTCCGCGACACGCTCCCCGACGAGTTCCGCGCGGAGACTGTCGAATATGCGGGCCGCTTCGAGCGCATAATCTGGGACATCGCCGCACCCGCCGTGCTCTCCGTTCCCGAGGCGTTCGAGTTCTCGATCATCCCCGCGCCCATCTTCGACGAGAACTGCACCTACTCCTTTGATGTGATGAGACACAAGATCATCTACATGGAAAAGCTCGATCCCGCAGCCGTCATAAAAGACGCATTTGAGTCTATCGACAGACTCTGAGAAAGGTCGCACACCCAATGTTTAAAACCGAACTTCACTGTCACAGCTCGGAGCTCAGCGGATGCTCTTCGGAATCTGCCGTAGATACCGTTCGCCGCTATGCCGAGCTCGGATATACCTCCGTCGTCTTCACGAACCACTTCAACAGCTGGTCGTTCAGAGGCACAAAGCTCTCGACGTATGAGGAATATATAAAACGACATTATGAGCTTGTTGCGGAGACGCGCGAGAAAGCGGGAGTCGATGTGTATCTCATCCCCGGTCTCGAGCTTGCGATAAACAACTTCTGCAACGACTATCTCGTGTTCGGACCGTATTACGAAACGCTTCGCGCAATGCCGAACGTATTTGACGAATCTCTCGAGACGATCCACGACCGCTTAAACGAGGCGGGTTGCCTCTTTATTCAGGCTCATCCGCTCCGTTGGGGAATGCAGATAACGCGTCCGCATCTTATCGACGGTTACGAGGTCATGAACACTCACCCGGGACAGGAAAGTCACAACGATGTCGCCATGCTTCTCGCAAAGAGCGTCGGCGGCGAGGGAAAGATCTTGACCTCGGGCTCTGATCATCACGACCCGTGGCACATCCCGAACGGCGGTATTCTGACAGAAAAGCCGATAAAGACCGCAGAGGAGCTTGTCGCCACACTGAAAAGCGGCAAGTATCATCTGATGGGCCTCAGATAATCGCAAAGCAAAATCAAATCTCGCGGATATATAAGCCCGTGCCAAATTAAAGGTGCGGGCTTTGTACTGTGCCGCGTCGGAGGAACAATGAAAGCACGCTCGATCGCAAAAAAACATAACGATCTCGCTCCTTTTTCTCGCGTCGGCGACGGCAGCCGGCATATTGCTGCGCAATCTCGACGTCGAAGAACACATCACAACGGTGTTCGTCTTCGCGGTCTTTCTCATCTCGCTCATCACAAAGGGCTACGTATACGGACTTGTCTCGGCAGGTGTCGCGACGCTGCTTATAAACTATATTTTCACCTACCCCTACCTCGCCTTTGACTTTATCACCCCGGTAAATCTCGTCTCCGCCGTCGTCATGGCAGTGCTGTCACTGCTAACGGGTGCGCTGACGACAAAACTAAAGCGACATCTGAGCGCGAAAGAGGAGGCCGAGCGTGAGCGGCTTCGTGCAAATCTGCTGCGCGCGGTCTCGCACGACCTCAGAACACCGCTCACGGCGATATCCGTCGCGGCATCGGCTCTTATCTCGGGTGACGAAAAGCTTAGCGGGACGCAGAGAAAAACGATGCTTGCAAATATCAAAGACGACTCGGAGAGCCTCATCCGCATGGTCGAAAATCTCCTGTCGGTGACGCGCATAGATAACGGTGAAGTGAAGCTGACGAAGGACTCCGTCATCGTCGACGAGCTTGTCGACTCCGCGATGACGAAATTTTTGATGCGCCATCCGAACGCAAACCCGACCGTCGAGCTCGAGGACGAGCCGCTGTCGGTCTCGGTCGACAGTATGCTCATCGAGCAGGTAATAATAAATCTTCTCGAAAACGCGCTCTTTCACGCGAAAAGCATGACATTGCTCACGCTCCGCGTATTCTCGCTGAACGGCCGCGTCGTCTTCGAGGTCGCCGACAACGGATGCGGAATACCCGAGGATATGTTAAAGCAACTCTTTTCGGGCGGCGTGATGCACCGCGACTCCCCCGACAGCTCAGTCCGCTCGGCGGGGATCGGTCTTACGGTCTGCGCGAGCATAATCCGCGCACACGGCGGCGAGATCACGGCGGAAAACCGCAGAACAGGCGGCGCACTTTTCAGATTCATACT
>CAYWTG010000206.1:0-2857 GCA_964461155.1 uncultured Ruminococcus sp. | reverse complement strand
TATGGCACGACGCCATGAAGATCGCCGTATATGCCGAGAGCTTCGGCGGCGCGTCCCACATGGCCGACAGACTTGCCGACTTTATCGTCAACTGGGAGGTAGAGAGCTACCGATCTAAGGTCAGCCTCAATGCAGGAGATGCAAAGAAGCTCAGCGGTAAGATCGCCGTCGTTACAGGCAGTGCTCAGGGCTTCGGTGAGGGTATCGCACGTTACCTCGCAACAGAGGGTGCCGCTGTTGTTATCGCAGATATGAACGCAGACGGAGCTGCACGTACCGCAGAGGCTATCGCCGCAGATACGGGGGCTGCAACGCTTGCCGTTGCCGTTAACGTATCCGACGAAGACAGCGTCCGCGCAATGATGACGAAGGTCGTAACCGAGTTCGGCGGACTTGACGTTTTCGTAAACAACGCGGGAATCGTCCGCGCAGGCTCGCTTGAGGAGATGACAAAGTCGAACTTCGAGCTCGTCACGGCGGTCAACTACACGGCATACTTCCTCTGCGCGAAGTACGCTTCCGCTATCATGAAGGCACAGCGCGCCGTCGCCCCCGATTACATGACCGACATCATCGAGATCAACTCGAAGTCGGGTCTTGCGGGAAGCAACAAGAACTTCGCATACGCGGGAAGTAAGTTCGGCGGACTCGGCCTTACACAGTCTTTCGCGCTTGAGCTTGCACCGTTCGGCATCAAGGTCAACGCAGTTTGCCCCGGAAACTTCCTTGACGGTCCTCTGTGGAGCGACCCCGATCGTGGACTCTTCGTTCAGTATCTCAACGCGGGCAAAGTTCCCGGCGCAAAGACGGTGGAAGACGTTAAGGCGTTCTACGAGTCGAAGGTTCCGCTCGGACGCGGCTGCCTCGTCGAGGACGTAGCGCGTGCCGTACTTTACATAATCGAGCAGAAGTATGAGACAGGACAGGCTCTTCCCGTAACCGGCGGACAGGAGATGCTCAAGTAATTTTTAACCGAAAACAAAAAATCGGCGGCAGAAGATGCGTTCTTCTGCCGCCGATCGCTTTTATTCGTCGTCTTTTTTCTGCGACTGTGCCAAAATACGCAGAGCGTCGTAAATACCGCGCATTCCCGTAACGCCGTCCGGCATCGGCGTGCCGCTCTTTTTCGCGTCGCGCTTCATCTGAGCGAGCGGAACCGCGATCTGCGTGAAGCCGAGTCGCGTCGCCTCGGATATTCTTTGATGAACCGCCGCAACCGAGCGAAATTCTCCCGCAAGTCCGATCTCGCCCATCGCGATGAGCTCGTGCGGCACAGGGATGTCTTTCATAGATGATATCACGGCGAGTATAATAGCCGCGTCCGCCGCTGGATCGTCGATCTTCATACCGCCGACCACGTTCATAAACACATCACAGCTCGACAGCCGAAGTCCGAGCCGCTTTTCGATGACTGCGAGTATCAGACACATCCTGTTGTAGTCGATACCGTCCGCTGTCCTGCGCGGTGACGGGTACGAGGTCGGTGTTACAAGTGCCTGAATTTCGGCAATGATCGGCCGAGTTCCTTCCAAAAGGCAGACGGCACAGCTTCCCGAAATTCCGTCGGGTCTGCCTTCGAGGAGCATAGCGGACGGATTGTCGACGGGTATAAGTCCCTCACTTGTCATGTCGAAAACGCCGATCTCGTTCGTGCTTCCGAAACGATTCTTTATCGCGCGGACAATGCGGTGAGTCTGGCTTCGCTCTCCCTCGAAAGACAGCACGGCATCGACCATGTGCTCGAGTACTTTCGGACCCGCAATGCCGCCCTCTTTGTTGACGTGGCCTACGATGATGAGTGATGTTCCGTCTGCCTTGATGCGTGCGATCAGTCGGTTTGCGCATTCGCGAACCTGAGTCACGCTTCCCGCACCCGACGACACACTCTGGGTCACGAGAGTCTGTATGGAGTCAATGATTATGATATCGGGCTTCACCGATTCATATTCCTTTATGATGTTCTCGAGGAGCACTTCGCTGTGCACGTACATCTTCGCGGGATCGACGTCGAGTCGATGTGCTCGAAGTTTAAGCTGTGAGCTCGATTCCTCTCCCGATACGTACATGATCTTCGATTCGTCGCCGAGCTTACCGCAAAGCTGCATGAGCAGTGTCGACTTGCCGATACCGGGTTCGCCCGCGATGAGTACCGCCGAACCGACGACAAGGCCGCCGCCGAGTACACGGTCAAGCTCGGAAATGCCAGTCGGACATCTCATATATTCGGGAATGTCGAGTCCGTGAAAAAGCACGGCTTTCTCGCCCGATGAGGCACTTGTGGGAGACGCGGAGATCGTGCGAGTCTCGGTGTAAGTCTCCTCCTCAAAGCTGTTCCATGCGCCGCAGGAGGGGCACTTGCCGAGCCATCGCGGGCTTTGATAATCGCACTCTGTGCAGGTATATACTGTTTTCGGAGCTTTCATGTTTTTTCGTCCTTTTTCTTTTTTAACTCTGTCTTACGAAATATTCAAGCACAGGCACGAAAACCGTGCATGAGAGGGAAGCGCGGTAGGTGTCGTCGGAGAGCAGAGCACACTCCGTCGGGTTTGAAAGAAAGCCGCACTCAACGAGCACCGCCGGCATTTTCAGACGGTGCAGAAGATATATCGAAGATGTCGCCGCTTTGGGCTGACGCTCGTTATCGTGCTGTAGATGTGCCCGCGTGAAAGTCTGTATCGCCTCAGCGAGCACGCGCCCGTCTTCGGTGTTCGGCGAATAATATACCTGAAGACCGCTGTAGGCGGGGCTTGTGAATTTGTTCATGTGGATGCTTAAAAAGAGAAGCGCGTTTTCCTCTTCGGCGCATCTGAGTCTGTTTTTCAGATCAAGAGATTTCTTGCGTCCGTCGTAGCTTTCG
>CAYWTG010000205.1:0-2875 GCA_964461155.1 uncultured Ruminococcus sp. | reverse complement strand
GAGCGAGAAAACCCTGCTTCGGACATATTAAATTATGTGCATTGCGACTTTCGCGTTGTCACGGTCTGAGCTCGTCTTTCGCGATACCGCCCTGTCGGCGAATGACATAAGTCGGGCGCATTTTCACCTCGCGGTACATTTTCGAGGCATATCCGCCGAGCACGCCGAGCGCGGTCATGATGATGCCGGAGCAGAAGAAAATGACGGCCGACAGCGCGAAGAACAGCTTAAAGAGCTCGCCGACGTTCAGCACCGCCGCCAAAACGGCGAGCACGACGGCAACCGCGGTGCAACACGCGGAACCGAGAAACGGCAGGCAGAGAGGGAACGTCGTAAATGCCATGATCCCCTCGAGAGCGTATGCGAAAAGTCCGAAAAACGACCACTTCGTGTTGCCTGCCGCGCGGCGAGTGTTCTCAAACTCGATCCAGCCCGTGTTGAAGCCGACCCAGCTGAAAAGTCCCTTACTGAAGCGGCACTTCTCGCCGAGAGAGATGACAGCGTCGACCATGTCGCGCCGCATCATCCTGAAATCGCGTGCGCCGTCGGTGATCTTCGTTTCGGAGAAGCGGTTGATGAGACGATAGAACTTTCGCGCGAAGAAAGAGCGAAGACGAGGCTCACCCTCGCGTGTCGTGCGCTTCGCGGCAACGCAGTCGAGCTCCGCGTCCGCCGTGAGCATATCGTACATCTCTATGAGGTACTCCGGCGGGTCCTGCATATCCGAGTCCATTACCGCGACGAAATTTCCGTCCGCCGCGCGAAGACCCGCAAGAATGGCGGCCTCTTTACCGAAATTTCTCGAAAACGAGACAAATCCGACGTTTTCGTCATCGCGCGAGAGGCTCTCGAGTATGTCGCACGTACCGTCGGTCGAGCCGTCGTCGACAAACAGAAGCCCGAGCACGCATCTTTCGGAAAGTTTTTCGGCGATATCCTTTATTTCTTTGTAAAACGTAGGTATCACGGCTTCCTCGTTGAAGCACGGAACCACCACTGTTATTTTGTCCATATGACAGCCGTTCCTTTATCGGTCATTACCGTCGAGCGTGTATGCCGCAAGGCGGAAAGTGTTGTGTCGGTAGAGAATAGTGAGCGTGAGCTCATCGGTGCGCACGGCGTCGGGGAAGATGCGCTCGATCTCGGAGGCAAGTATGCCGTCACCGTCGTTCTTTTCGAGGATCCACACCCTGCCGTCGACGTCATCGAGCCCTTCCGATATCGACTCGAGCGAAGCAACGGTGGAAAACTCGTCCGCAAATGCGGTGTAAGCGCGGGGATACTCGTCAATGTCTTCGTTTATAAAGTACTTCTCATGCCCGTCGAGCATATACGACAGGACGGCACCCGGCGTTATCGACTCGAAAAGAAGCACGTCGTCGTCGGATATCGCACCGTGCAAATCATCCGTTGCGCGGGCAAAATCGCCGTTGTGCATCGCGCCGAAGAACGGGCGGCAGACGGTGATGCTCGCCGCCGCAAGAAGCACGCAGAGCGCACACGACACTGCGCGTCTGTTAATGCGCGATGCCGCGTATGCGAGGGCGACGAGGATGAGCCCGTGACAGAGCATCGTGTAGCGTACATAGTAAAATTCTTTGAACACGGACACGGCAAGGCCCGCACCGACAACAGAGCAGAAGACCCCAAGTGCGAGAGCGGCGGGACGTGCGGCGTCATCGCGCTTCAAAAGTCCGCGGATGACAGCAAAGATCGCCGCGGCGAAAAGAACGCAGGAGAAAATGGAAACGGCGGAGTAAGCACGGGTCGTCATGTAGCAGTCCCAAGGGCTGTCACCGCCGGTCAATATGTAGGAAAAGGTCTGAAAGAGCACGTCGGGATATTCGACGCGGATCCAATAATCGCCGCTCGCGACGCGAGTGCTCTGCGTCAAAAAGACGATAAATCCGGGAATATAGAGTAAAAGCTCGGCCGCGCACGGCAAGATCACGCTTTTCGCGCGAAGCTTTTTCACGAGTGCGCCGACGATGAAAAACGCGTTGATGATGCAGACGGTGACGAGCCCGTAATAATGGGTGTACGCCGCCGCGACGGAAAATACGACGAAAAGCGATAAATTTCGCACGCGTCGCTCGTCGCTTCGCAGAGCGAGGAATGCGTAAAACGCAGCAAAGAAGATGAACAGCGCGCCGAACGAGTACATACGTATCTCGCCCGCATACTTGATCGAAGCGGGAGAAATGACGCAGAAAAGCGAGAAGAAAAGCCCCGCTTTTTCGGAAATGTGAGCTCTTACATGAGTATAACCGGCAAGCGCGAGAAGCCACATGGCAAGCGCGGAGAAAAGGCGCATGACAATGAGCGAGCCGCCGCCCAGATGATAGACGGGTTTAAGGAGAAAATAATAAAGGAAAGGATGCACGTCGTCGGTGAGGACGGGCACAAGCGAGGAAAGATCGCCGGACACTGCGGCGACGGAGTAGCACTCGTCAAACCAGATGTTGGTATTAAACGCGCAAGCAACGAAAACGACCGCACCGAATACGAGCACGGCGATATGGAGACGCTTTGTAAAGCGTAAGCAATTTGTCATTTCGGATAGCCTTTATGAGCTTTGTTTTTAAACAGTATAGCATATTTTGCCGTAAAAATCAAGATATGCGGCATATTTATGACCGAGAAGTTACAAACCCCCGTGCCGCCTACAGAACGTCCCCCGCAATAACCCACCCCGCGCCAAGCCCAAAAACGTCACCCCAAGTCTGTCACCACGCGAGCAAGCGACGCTGTGAAACTCCCCACGCAACGAACCGAAACGTCACCCTAAGCTTGTCGCCCGTAAGCAACCGTCGCCGCAAGACTCCACGCGGTCAGCCACTACCGCTACCATCGCACCCCTACGCGGCGTAACGTC
>CAYWTG010000204.1:0-2879 GCA_964461155.1 uncultured Ruminococcus sp. | reverse complement strand
CCGTTTACTCCGACGGCACCGCCGTCCTCGCCGCCGTGCCCGGCATCGATCATGAGACAGCCGACCGATGACGAATTGTCCGTGCTTGACGCTGTCGCTTTGTCGGTCGCGCATGAAGCGTGTGAGCTCATGCCCTCGGCGAGAGCGTAAAGCGAAAGCGAGCTTGCGGCAAAGACCAATGAGAACACGAGATATACGGCGATAACACCGCACGTGCGTGAGCTTTTTCTTGTCATAAGGGAGGCGCGCCTTTCATCAAAGCTGTTGCGGGAATATCCCGCTCGATTAAATGCTTATGACAAAGGTTGAGTCGATATGCACGCGACTTATGCGCGCACCTTCAAAAATTCGCGTCTCAAAACTGAGCATATGCCGATAGATATATAGCGTCCTTTCGCAAAGATCGCATCTCGCGCGACACCCTCGAAAGTCATGCCGCACTTTTCCATGACGTGCCTGCTGTCCTCGTTGCCGAGCATATATTTGGCCTCAACGCGGTTCAGTCCGAGCACGGCAAATGCAAAGTTAAGCACCTCAAAGAGTGCCTCGGCGGCGATACCGCAGTGCCAGTATGCAGGATTTAACACATAGCCGACCTCTGCGGAATTGTTTTGAAAATCAAACGACGTAAAGCCGCACGTGCCGATCATTTTGCCGCTCTTTCTGTCGATCAGAGCCCAGTCGTAAAACTCGCCCGCGCGATACCGCCCTTGCAAATATGCAAGATATTTTAAAGTGTACTTCGGAGATGGGTGTGCATCCCAAAGAAGAAATCGCGAAACCGTGGGGTTCGAGGCATATTCGTACATATCCTCGGCATCGCTTTTCAGAAGCTTTCTGAGGATCAGCCGAGGCGTTCTCAGAGTCGGCGGTTCTTTAAAGCATGAAATGATGTCAAACTTATCCATAGTAGGATCCTCTGCTGATTTTATCTCTGTTACCTCAATTATACATTAAAATCGCGCATATATCAAGAATAATATTATCCGACAGCGAATTATTTACATTTTAGTATTCAAAACAGGCGCGAAATATGATAAAATATTATATGGCATTAAATTTGTCGCGCCTTAATATACTTTCCGTAACAAGTGAAGCTCGGAAAGGCGGACAACGAATGATGCTTTGGGTAAAACGAGAGCACGCGTTTTTGCTTTGCGCAGCACTTTTTGCGCTCTTTACGATTCTTTCGGCACTTGTCGGCGGGCTCGTCATTACGACATATGCTTTCGCGCCGCAAAAAGCCGATGTTAGCAGTGTATCCGGCGTGATTACATCAGTCCTCGCTTTTACGCGCTCGTCGCTGATACAGCTTTCCGTGATCTTTGCGGCGGGCTTTTCCGTGGCAGCACCGCTTGCCGTTTTTTCGATAACCGCTTTCAGAGGAGTCGCGCTCGGGTATTTTATATCGTGCGCTTCGCAGGGACGCCTTGTCTTCGCGCGAGATGCCGCGATCTCGCTTCCGATGCTTAATATTCGCCCGGAAGTTGCAGTGCCGGTGCTTTATGCGATATCGACGCTTCTCTTGATATTTGCGGGATACATTTCGATGTGCAGAGCAGAGCTCGGCTTTTCAAAAGAGGTGCCGTGCGTCTCATCAAAGCGACTTCTGTTTATATTTGCGGCGGTCGCAGGCGGCGTGTTTGTTTTAGATATTTTAAGAGGCGTCATATCTTGCCTGTGCGCCTGACGACAGATAGATGAAAGGAAGTTTAAATCATGTTTAATAACAATTCAAACGGACTTGAAGACAGATCGTCTCTGAATCCGTTCAAACGGTTCAGAGAGGTGAAAGAGATCGACCCCAACGAAAAAAAGGTCATGGAAGAGCCGAATCTCAAAAACTTTTTCAAGCTTTTCGGAAGAAGCTTCGGAAATATCGTGAGCGTCAACCTTATGATGATGCTCGGCTGTGCGCCGCTTTTCTTCGCGCTTCTCGTTATGACGGGGTATTTCTCGCACACGTCGACAGCCCCGCTTTATACCGTGTTCGCACCGCTCTACGGAGCTCTCACGCAGTCGCCTAATGCATATTCCGCGGCGATACTCGGTGAGTTTGCGATCCAGTCATCCGTGACGCTCCTTTCGACGGTCGATTATGTCTTGCTCGGCATATCCGCGCTGACGATATTCACATTCGGCCCCGTCATGGTCGGCTCATCGTATATAATGCGTAATATTATGAAAGAGGAGCACGTCTTTATCTTCCACGATTTCATTTACGCGATAAAGCGAAATATAAAGCAGGCGATCCTCTTCGGCATCGCCGACCTTGCGATAATATTCCTCATTATTTACGACATCGTGCTCTATAACCTCAATTTCTCGCAGAGTATGCTCAACGCCGTCATGTTTTTTTTCATGATCTGCATCGCGGTTTTGTACTTCTTTATGCGTATGTACATCTACACGATGATGCTTACGTTCGATCTTTCTATCATAAAGCTTCTCAAAAACGCGCTGTTCTTCTCGGTGCTCGGTATAAAGAGAAATATCTGCGCACTGCTCGGAGTTGCGGCGGTGACGATCATTACTTTCATGCTCATGTCGATCGTGCTCCCGCTTGGAATAATCATTCCGTTCGTGTTCCTCTTTGCGTTCCTTATCTACATCACAACATACTGCGCATACCCCGTGATATACAAATACATGATTGCGCCGTACTACAAAAAAGACGGAACTCCTCGAGAGGCCGACGAGGCACAAGAGCTTGCCGAATAAAACTTAATAAAGAGAAAATATCCGTCGCGCCGAGCTAAAACGGCATGGCGGGTATTTTTTCGTGTACCGCCCGTCGTAAAATCAGCTCAGGCGGCGGACGTGGGATTCTTTACGAGCAAAAAACGAGAGCATCGCGGAGTTGATGCTCTCGTTTCGGT
>CAYWTG010000203.1:0-2887 GCA_964461155.1 uncultured Ruminococcus sp. | reverse complement strand
GGCGCGATGCGCGTGACCGGCGCGGCAGACCCCACAGTCCCCGTCTCCGAAACACTCGAGGGTAAGCTCCCCCAGCGCAAGATCGTCACCACCGCCGCTGCGGGCTATTCCTCCTACGGTAACCAGATCGGCCTTGCCACCGGCATCGTCGATGAGATATATCACCCCGGCTACGCCGCAAAGCGTATGGAGATCGGCGCGGTCGTCGCCGCTGCTCCCGCAGAAAACGTCCGCCGCGAACGTCCCGCTCCCGGTGACGTCGTCATTCTCCTCGGAGGCGCGACAGGCCGCGACGGTTGCGGAGGCGCGACCGGTTCGTCCAAATCTCACAACGCTCACTCCCTCGAGAGCTGCGGCGCGGAGGTTCAGAAAGGTAACGCTCCCGAAGAGCGTAAGCTCCAGAGACTCTTCAGAAACGGCGACGCCTGCCGCATGATAAAACGCTGTAACGACTTCGGCGCGGGCGGTGTCTCCGTCGCTGTCGGCGAGCTCGCGGACGGACTCCACATCGACCTCAACGCCGTCCCGAAGAAGTACGACGGCCTTGACGGAACGGAGCTTGCTATCAGCGAGTCGCAGGAGAGAATGGCGGTCGTCGTCGAGAAAAAGGACGTCGACGCGTTCCTCGCGCTTGCCGCTGAGGAGAACCTCTCCGCTACCGTCGTCGCAACAGTCACCGAGGCCGCTCGCCTCGTCATGACGTGGAACGGCAAAAATATCGTCGATATCAGCCGCGAGTTCCTCGACTCGAACGGCGCGGACAAGCATACCAAGGTTCACGTCGCCGCTCCCGCTCTCGAGAAAAAGAAGGTCGACGGCACATTTACCGATAATATCAAGGCTCTCGCCGCAGACCTCAACATCTGCTCGAAGCGCGGCCTCTCCGAGCGATTCGACTCCACCATCGGCGCGGGCAGCGTCCTCATGCCGTTCGGCGGTAAGAATCAGCTCACCCCCATACAGTCCATGGTTCAGAAGATCTCCGTCGAGAAGAAGCATACCGACGACTGCTCGTTCATGTCGTTCGGATATGACCCGTTCATCACCGAGCAGAGCCCCTACCACGGCGCGTACCTCGCTGTCGTAGAGTCGGTCGCTAAGCTCGTCGCATCCGGCGCGGAGTTCTCCGACGTTTACCTCACTTTCCAAGAGTATTTTGAAAAGCTCGGCACGGATGCCTCCCGCTGGGGCAAGCCCCTCGCCGCTCTCCTCGGCGCGTTCAAGGCGCAGATGGAGCTCGGTATCGGCTCGATCGGCGGTAAGGACTCCATGAGCGGATCGTTTGAAAATCTCGACGTTCCCCCGACACTCGTCTCCTTCGCCGTTACGACCGGAAAGACCGACGACGTCGTCTCCCCCGAGTTTAAGGCCGCAGGACATAACATCTACCTCGTCACTCCCGAGTACGACGAAAACTCCCTCCCGAAGACCGCGTCCCTCCTCGACGTGTTCGCCCGCGTCACTTCCCTCGTGAGAAGCGGAAAGGCCGTCGCCGCGTATACGCTCGGCATGGGCGGCACAGCCGAGGCCGTCATGAAGATGACTTTCGGTAACTTCGTCGGCGCATCGCTCGAGAATATCGACACCGATGAGCTCTTCTCTTCCGTCCGCGGCGCGTTCGTCCTCGAGACAAACTGCGAGATCGACGACGCACGCCTCATCGGTCACACCACAGACGACAAGAAGCTCACACTCGGCAACGAGTCTGTCGCCCTCGGCGAGCTCCTCGGCATCTATGAGGATCGCCTCGAGAGCGTCTTCCCCTGCAACATCCCCGAGAGCGACTCGCCCATGCAGAACTTCGAGTTCAGAGCTGAGTCTTACCCCGCTCCTGCCGTTAAGTGCGCTCGCCCCCGCGTCCTCATCCCCGCTTTCCCCGGCACAAACTGCGAGTATGACTCCGCTAAGGCCGTCCGCGACGCAGGTGCCGAGCCCGAGATCGTAGTAATTCGCAACCTCGACTCCGCAGCCATCACTTCGAGCGTCGAGAGCTTCGCCGAGAAGCTTAAAAATTCGCAGATGATCTTCATCCCCGGCGGCTTCTCCGGCGGAGATGAGCCCGACGGCTCCGCGAAGTTCATCACCGCGTTCTTCCGCAACGAGCAGATCCGCGAGGGCGTTACCGAGCTCCTCGAGCGTCGCGACGGACTTATGTGCGGTATCTGCAACGGCTTCCAGGCTCTCATAAAGCTCGGACTCGTCCCGTTCGGCAAGATCATCGACACCGACGAGTCGTGCCCCACGCTTACGTTTAACACGATCGGCCGCCACCAGTCGCGCATCGTCCGCACGAGAATCGCGTCGAACAAGTCCCCGTGGCTCGCGCTCACCAACGTCGGCGACGTATATTCCGTGCCGATCTCACACGGTGAGGGTCGCTTCCTCGCCGATGAGGCTCTCATCCGCCGCCTCGCCGAGAACGGCCAGATCGCCACACAGTACGTAGACCTCGACGGCAACGCGACAGGCGACGTACACTTCAACCCAAACGACTCCGCTTACGCGATCGAGGGTATCACATCCCCCGACGGCCGCGTCTTCGGTAAGATGGGCCACAGCGAGAGAATCGGCAATGGCCTCTACAAAAACGTCCCCGGCGAGTACGACATCCGTATGTTCGAGGCCGCTGTTAAGTATTTTAAGTAATTAAGAGGCGTGGGGAGACGCCCAAAGGCTCTGCCTTTGGAAACCGCAAGCTTTTTGAAAAAAGCTTGACCAAAAACTTTGGAAAAAGGACAAGCTTCGTTGAGAGTCCCTTTACAAAGTTTTCGCCCGCCTTTTTCAAAAGGCGGCGGGGGTGTGGGGGCAGCTGGCCACGCGTCGCCCACGCTAAGAGTACGCCCAAAGGCTCTGCCTTTGGAAACCGCAAGCTTTTTGAAAAAAGCTT
>CAYWTG010000202.1:0-2890 GCA_964461155.1 uncultured Ruminococcus sp. | reverse complement strand
GATTACAAGGATACAACAAGACTCAGAAAGTATGTATCTGAGAGAGCTAAGATTCTCCCCCGCCGCATCTCCGGCACTTGCGCAAAGCACCAGAGACAGCTCACTATCGCTATCAAGAGAGCTCGTCAGGTTGCTCTCATGCCCTACATCAGCGACTGATCGTTCGGCTTAAATGTAAAATGAGGATCACCCGCCGTTCTTTACCGTTCGGCGGGTGATTTTTTGCGTTTTTCGTTTTTTCTGCACGAACTGTGGTACGGTGTGCAGTGTCAGTCGACTCTGTTAAGTCTCTCTCCGTTTTCAAAAGCGCGGATGTTGTCGACAACAATATCAATGAGGCGCGTGCGTGCTTCGAGTGATCCCCATGCGACATGAGGCGTGATGCAAATATTCTTGCACTCAAGATACGGATGTCCCTTTCTCATCGGTTCGATGTCGAGCACGTCAATGCCCGCGCCGCGCAACCTGTCGCTGTTCAAAGCTTCGCTGAGTGCCGTTTCATCTACGACAGCACCGCGAGAAGTGTTGATGAGCACTGCCGAGGGCTTCATTTTCGCGAGTGCCGCGCTGTCGATAAGTCCGCGCGTCTCGGCGGTCAGTGGGCAGTGAAGCGTCAGATAGTCGCTTTCTTCGAGAAGCTCGTCGAATGTCGCCTCTGTGACATATTCTTCTTTTATCGGATGGTGCGATGCCGCGATGATGCGCATTCCGAACGCCGCACCGATCTTCGCGACCGCACGTCCGATAGTGCCGTAGCCGAAGATTCCGAGAACTTTTCCGCGAAGCTCGCTGATCGGGAACGAGAGGTACGAAAACGTCTCCTTCTGTGCCCACTCGCCTCGCGCTGTCGATGCTGAGTATTTGTCGATCGACGTCGCAAACTGCAGGATGAAGGCAAATGTCAGCTGAGCGACAGAGTCGGTCGAATATCCCGGCACATTGCAGACGGCGATGCCGCGCTCGCGTGCGGCGACCGTGTCGATGTTGTTAAATCCCGTGGCGAAAAGTCCGATGAATCGAAGAGACGGGCACGCGTCCATTATCTCGGCGGTGATCTGCGCCTTGTTGCAGATGACGCATTCGCTGTCGCCGATCGCGCTCGGGATGTCGCTCGGTGAGACGGTGTCAAAATATTTGACTTCTCCGAGCGTCTCGAGCTTATCAAGCGAAACGTCTCCGTTTGTAACAGTGCATTTATCAAGTACAGTAATTTTCATTTTGTGTTTCCTCTTTGCATGGCTTGATCTATGTATACATTGTACCGCACGCGTGAGATTTTGTCAAGGAGAAAAGGCGTGCGGAGGCTACAGTAAAGATAAATCCCCGAAGTTTTCTTCGGGGATTTATCGTGAGGTACGCATTTTTCGACATCACAAGTCGTCGCGCTTTTTATATTCAATGTAGCTTATGTCACTTTGTGCGGCGCGATTTTCCATTGCCGATCTCACCTGCTCGCACAGAGATGCGGCGCACTCTCGCGCATTATTACCACTCGGGTAGTACGGGCCGTCGATGTACACGTGAGCTGTCGGTCGGCGGTGGAGGCGTGAGCGTTTATATACGCTTGTCATCGCGAACGACGCGCAGTTGAGCTTTTGGGGGAACCGGAACGACGTGTCGGGAAACGGGCGGATGCTGCTACAGTACTCCCAGACGTGCGCCTCGGGATATATCACGATCGGGTGCGAGCTTTTTATGCGCGTCTCAAGTGCCGCATTAAAGTCACGCATACCTCCGAGAGTGCTCGCCGTCGGAAGTGCGCCGAGATACGGCAGTATTTTCCCGATCACCGGTATTCCGTAGTTTGCCGGGCTGACGACGGTGTATATCCTGCGCGGAAATGCGCACAGCGCGGGGGTAAAAACGTCCCCAAGCGGCTGAGTGTGATTTCCGTAGATGAAATACCCGCCGTCGGCCTTTTTCAGATTCTTTCGTCCGTGTATCTTCATGTGCAGGCAAAGCCGACAGTACACGCTTCCGAACACAAGTGCCACAGCATAGGTGACGGCGGACAGCACGCGATACATAAGACCGTTGCGCACGCGTCGATAGTCGTCTGGAATTGTGAAGTTTTGATCCGCGCTTTCTTCAAAGTCGTCGTCGAAGCTGTCGTAATATCTGACGCATTTCATCGTGCGACACCTTTGAAGCCCGCGATGTCGCCGTCTTCAAAATCATAGCTCAGCTTTTTGTTGTAGCATTTTTCGTAGCATGAGCATTTCAGTGCGTAGTCAGCCGCAGCGAGAGCTTCCGTGTTTTCTTTCGTGCTGAGTGCGGGATCTGCCTTCAACACGTCGAGCACGTGGAGCACGTAGCGGACCTTCTTAAACTCTTCCGACGCGTCCTCGTCGGCGTCGATGATCTCTACAAAGCACGATATGATCGGCACGCCGAGCTTTGCCGCGTAGAAATACGCACCGTTTTTCGGAGGGCGCGGCTTGCGGTAGTTAAACCACATTTCCTGCTCGGGGTAGAGAAGCACGGCATCTTTCTTTTCGACGAGACGTTCCTTTAAGACTTTCATCAGATCACGCGCAAGGTAATGCGGTTCGCGCGAGATCGGGATCGTGTCGGCGTAGTTCATCAAAAATCCGATAGGACCGCCCATCGCGAAGTTTGTGCACTGGCTGATTATGCCGAGTCTGCGACGTCCCATTTTATTCGTGAGGTGGCGTATGACGGTATTCTCAAGCGGGCTGAAGTGGTTGCTCGTGATTATCACGCCGCCGAGGTCGTCGGGAAGCTTTTCAAGTCCCGTGATCTCGGTATCGCGATTTATCTTTTTCGTTGCGATGCGTGCGGCGCACAGTGCTGCGGCGCGTTTTATCAAATATCCGATCCTGCGTCTGTTTTCGAGGTACGCACCCGTGATTTTTTTTTCATCCTCGAG
>CAYWTG010000201.1:0-2891 GCA_964461155.1 uncultured Ruminococcus sp. | reverse complement strand
ACCTGCGCGGCAGCTCTGACACTCGTCGAGAGCGGCGATATTCTCATCACCGATCCCGTCAGCAATTATCTTCCCGAGTACAAAGACGTTAAAGTAAAGCGCGAAAACGCCGACGGCACGTTCGAGCTTGTCGCTCCTCAGCGTGAGATCACCGTGCGCGATCTTTTTGCGATGACGTCCGGATATACCTACAGCACCGACTGCGAAGCTGTCGCCGAGGTCAAGAAAGCCTCCGGCGGAAAGTGCCCGACTCGAGAGATGGTACGCGCGTTTGCGAAGATACCGCTCGCAGCCGAGCCGTCCACTCACTGGATCTACGGTATCAGCCACGATATTCTTGCGGGACTTGTCGAAGAGGTATCCGGCGAGAAATTCCGCGACTATGTTCGCCGCGTCATCTTCGAGCCTCTCGAGATGAACGACTCTTGCTTCGGCGTACCGAGTGAGAGACTTCTTTCGAGAATGGCGCGTCAGTACAGCTTTGACGACGAAAAGAACATCGCCATCCCCTCGAACAACTCGAACTCCTACGTCTTCGGCGAAGACTACGACAGCGGCGGTGCGGGACTTGTCTCCACGGTCGACGACTACATAAAATTCGCATACGCCATGGCAAACGGCGGCGTCGGTGTAAACGGTCGGAGAATACTCTCTCCGAGCACGATCGAGCTGATGCGTCAAAACGCGCTGAACGAGGACGAGATGCGCGACATCACCGTCGGTCAGTACCGCGGCTACGGCTACGGACTCGGCGTTCGCACGATGGTCAACCGTTCCGTCGGCGGAAGCATCGGCCCTGTCGGTGAATTCGGCTGGGCGGGCGCGGCAGGCGCGTGGGTCATGATCGACCCCGACAACAGACTCGCCGCGTTCTACTGTATGCATATGCTGAACAATCAGGAGATGTACACCGTAAACCGCCTCAAAAACGTGATCTACAGTTGCATCGAGGCGTAAAATATATAAGTTCTCGGCGACACCGAATTACATCATTTATATATTTACGAAAGGATCTCAGCATATGAAAAAAATACTCTCTGTTTTGCTCGCGCTCGTCATGACGCTCTCGCTGTTTGCTCTCTCGGGATGCAAAAAAGACGGAGAATCCATGACGGACGTCGAGCTCTTCAAAAGTGCTCTCGGCAGACTGTCGTCCCCGAAAATGCTCGACGTGCTGACCGACAGCAAGCTCGCGAAAAACGCAAATCACACATCGTTCTCGCTCGACAAACTTGACTTGTCGCTCCCCATGAATTTCGGTGAGGACAGCGAAAACGCTTTTCCCGAGATCGGACTCGACCTTTACAAATTCGTCGAAGACTCGTTCAGCCTCTCGGGGGATGTCAAGCTTGACGGCGAAGAGCTCGGAGCGAATTTTGAGCTTCGCGACGGAGAAAAGTTCTACCTCTCCGTACCCGACGCGACCGACCGTTATCTCACGGGAACGATAGATGAGCTTTCCGATCTCATGGTGGGAGCATCGCTCGATATGGCTCGTGAGGACGACGAGTTCGGCGGTGCCGTTTCAGCTCCGAACAATATTTACGCGTCACTTTCGGCACTCGTCGAAGTTATCGACGACGCGGAAAAGCTCGTCTTCGGCGACGACAACATCTCGCGAAGTGAAAAGGAAGTTGAAGTTTTCGGCGAGAGCTTGAAGCTCGACTGCCTGACGCTCACGCTTGACGAGAATATCGCGCAGAAGCTCATCGAAGTTTTCGCCGACGCGCTCGGCTACGATGAGGCCGACGAAAAAATCAGCGAACTGATCGAAGACGAGGGTATCTCGTTTGACCTTACGATCGCGCTCTATCTCGACGGCGAAGACCCACGCAGATGCGAGATGAGCCTCGACGGTACGGTCGACGGCGACAGAGGTAGCGGAAGCTTCGGCGTAAGCTTTGAGGCAGATGTCGAAAACAGCTTGAAGATATTCAAAAACGAGGGTGAAATGTCCCTCTCCGTTGACGGCGACGAGGTAGTCGGCGCAAAGTTCGGCTGTGCTCTCGAGCTTGACGGCAAAAATATCACCGGTGACGCAAGCTTTGTCCCCTCGTTTGAGGCGGATCTTTCCGATGAGTACGCCGCGCTCGCCGAGGATCTTGAGCTCTCTGCCGAGATCGACGGAACGCTCGAGCACGATACGTTCGACATCGGCGTCAAGTGCGAGCTGTCGCTCGGTTCGTTTGCGATAAAGCTCCCGATGAACATCGGCGGTACGTTTGATAAAGATCATCTGAGCACGGAGTTTGAGATTTCCGCCTCCTTTATGGGCGCGGGCTTTGAGCTTAAAGCTTCGACGCTCACGGAAAAAGCTGATGTCGAGCCTGTGGAGTATGATCCCGCGCTTGCAGTTGAAATAGGCGACGAAGACGCACTTCGCGAGTTCTGCGAAGACGTTTCAGGCTACGTCGAAAATCTCGAGTCCATCTCGGCTTTCGCCGCAAGTCTGTTTGACTCCGCCGAAACTCTCCCCTCGGACGGCGATTTCGACGATGACTATTACTACTATGACGACTACGATGACGATTTCTACTACGACGATTTCTACGATGACGATTTCGATTACGACTATGACGATGATTTCGACTTCGACTTAGACTACGATCTCGACTATGACGACTTTTACTTCAACAACAGCTACGACGACTTCGCCGACTTCGATTTCAGCAACTTTTCCGGCATCGGAAATCTTACCTGATCGCCTCATTTAAATACCTCCTTAAATACAAAGATGGGATTTGCAGCGTTTTTTGCAAATCCCATCTTTTTCGTGCACTCGGCAAAAGTCCGTCAGGCTTTCATCGGAAGTGTCGAAATATAAGTTTTTTCAAGCTGTGCGGCACCTGCGCCGAAGTATCTGTCGGTGCTGCCGAGCATGATGTACTCGC
>CAYWTG010000200.1:0-2911 GCA_964461155.1 uncultured Ruminococcus sp. | reverse complement strand
ATGCCATATCGCTTCAACGCGCAAGAACGTGCGCTCATGGGCGGTATGCGCGGAGTCGCGTTCGGCGCGCTTTTCGAACTCGCCGATTTCAGGAGCGACGCTCTCGCTACGGCACTTCATCTAAACGAACTAAGTCGAAAATACCCTCACGCAGAGATGTCGCTCTCCTGCCCGAGACTTCGCCCGTCGGCCGTCAGATGCGAGTTTGACACGCACGAGATCGACGAGAAAACGCTCTGTCAAATTCTCTGCGCTTGGCGGATCTTTCTGCCGTTCTGCGGAATTACGGTTTCGTCACGCGAGAGTGCGCGTTTTCGCGACGGTATCGTAAAGATAGCCGCGACGAAAATCTCGGCGGGAGTCTCGACTGGTATCGGGGATCACAAATCCAAATACGAAGGTGTGTGCGAAGACAAAGCTCACGGCGACGAGCAGTTTGAAATATGCGACGACCGAAGCCTTCGCGAAATGTACGACGCCATGAAGCACGAGGGACTTCAGCCCATTTTAAACGATGCTGTCTTCGTGGAGGAAAAGTGCGATGTGCTTTGACACAACTATGTATCTCGTCAGCGACAGCTCTCGATATACCGAAAGCGAATTTCTGTACAGGATCGAATCTGCACTCGACGGCGGAGTCACTCTTTTACAGCTTCGCGAAAAGGAGCGAAGCACGCGCGAATACATCGACCTTGCGAAAAAGGTAAAAAAGCTCGCCGACCGATTTGACGTTCCGCTGATTGTCGATGACCGCGTCGATGTCGCTCTTGCCGCGGACGTTGCGGGAGTCCACCTCGGGCGCGACGACATGGACATTTCGACAGCACGCCGTATTCTGGGTGATGACAAAATAATCGGAGCGACGGCAAAAAGCGTCGAAAGAGCCGTGTCGGCGCATCTTGACGGTGTCGATTATCTCGGCGTCGGCGCGATTTTTCCGACGACCACAAAGGTTAAAACCGTGCTCACATCGGTCGAAATACTTCGTGATATCTGCCAAGCGGTTTCCATCCCGGTCAACGCGATCGGAGGTCTGAATTCGGGAAACATCGACGTGCTCGCAGGATGTCCCGTCGCAGGCATTTGTGTCGTCAGCGCGATAATGCACGCCGAAGACCCGTCTTTCGCAACACGTGAACTTCTCGAAAAAATAAATTTGCTCGGCTTATGCCGTGCGTCAAAGGAGAAAAACATATGAAATGCGTACTGTCGATCGCAGGAACAGATCCCACCGGTGGCGCGGGTATCTCAGCTGACATGAAGACCATAGCCGCAAACGGCGCGTACGCCATGAGCGTTGTCACATCACTCGTCGCGCAAAATACAATGGGCGTCAGGAGTATTTTAGACGTCCCGACCGATTTTCTCGCGGAACAGCTTGATTCGGTGTTTGAAGACATAATACCCGATGCCGTGAAGATCGGCATGACCGCGTCGCCCGGGATAATCCGCGTCATCGCCGAGCGGCTCCGCTTTTATAAGGCGCAAAAAATCGTTCTCGACCCTGTAATGGTGGCGACTGCGGGCTCATCGCTTACAAGCGACGATGCCGTCGGCGAGATGACGCGAACTCTTCTGCCGCTCTGCACCGTCGCGACACCGAATATCCCCGAAGCCGAAGTTCTCTCGGAGATAAAGATCGAAAATATCGACGATATGACCGCCGCCTCCGAGATCGTTTCGCGCCGCTTCGGCTGTGCGGTTCTTGTGAAAGGCGGGCACAGCGTGAGCGATGCTGTCGATGTTCTGTATTCTGACGGAAAAATCACAAAATTCGAGGGTGTTCGCATAAATAACCCGAACACACACGGCACGGGATGCACGCTGTCTTCGGCGATAGCGACTAATCTCGCAAAAAATTTCTCGCTCGAAGAAGCGGTATCAAGAGCGAAAAGCTATGTCGAAGCCGCGCTCGGACAAATGCTCGACCTCGGACACGGCTCGGGGCCGCTGATGCACAATTTCAACACGCAAGGAAGCTTCGCAAAGGAGAAATCAGTATGAAAACATCGGAAATACTTCTCGAAAGCGTGAGCGAGCTGTGGGACAGCTTTTCGCGTCATCCGTTCCTTCTCGCACTTCAAAACGGCACTTTGGAGCGTGAGCTTTTCAGAAATTACATAATCGAAGACACGCTTTACCTCGCCGATTACGCAAGGGTGTTCGCCATCGGAACGGCCAAGGCAGAAGATACTCATGTAGGTGCGCTTTTCGCGTCGTATATCGGCGTTATGCACGGCGAGATGGACGTTCATCAAGGATATCTCGAAAAGCTGAATGTCACAAGCGATGAGCTGAAAAACGCAAAACCGAAGCTCAATAATCTCGCATACACGTCGTATATGCTCCGCGTAGCGTATGAAGAAACGCCCGCCGAAATACTCGCCGCCGTCCTGCCCTGTGCCTACAGCTACGAGGTCATAGCGCGAAAAATGACAGACGACGCGCCCGACTGCACAAAGGATAATTTCTACGGCGAATGGATCGAGTCATACGCGTCCGAAGAATATTCGCGAGGCAACGAAGTTCTCCTCGAAACGCTCGACCGTCTCAGTGCCGACTATACGCCGGAAAAGATATCTCACCTTGCCGACATTTTCAGGTATTGCTCTCTTTTCGAGATGGAGTTTTGGAACGCGTCGGCCGAGGGCAAGATGTAGTTTTTGACAGTCGCGTGTTCTATTATGCCTGTCGTGCTATGCACCCATGCCTAAAACGCATTTCCTTTTTGATAAAAATTGTGCTATAATTATAATAACGGATTTTTATAGTCAAGGAGTATTATCTATGAATACGAACCGTGAAATAATCGACAATGTTGAAAAGCTCGAGGCGGCTCTCGAGAAAGTTAAGTCTGCTCAGCGAGAGTATGCGACATACACGCAGGAGCAGGTAGACCGAATCTTTTTGG
>CAYWTG010000199.1:0-2949 GCA_964461155.1 uncultured Ruminococcus sp. | reverse complement strand
TGGTGGGTCAGAGATTTGTGACCCTTCTTGAGAATCATCCGTATTTTGAGCTTACCGCAGTTATCGCAAGCCCGCGCTCAGCAGGTGTGACATACCGTGAGGCTGTCGAGGGACGCTGGAAGATGAGCACACCCATCCCCGCAGAAGCTGCCGACATGATCGTCATGAACAGCAACGACATCGACGCCGTAGGCCGCGTTTGCGACTTCGTTTTCTGCGCTGTAGATATGAAGAAAGACGAGATCCTCGCCCTTGAGGAAGCATATGCAAAGGCCGAGATTCCCGTTATCTCAAACAACTCCGCCAACCGTTGGACGGCGGATGTCCCGATGGTCATCCCCGAGATCAACGACAGTCATCTTGAGGTCATCGCAAGCCAAAGAGAGCGTCTCGGCACAAAGCGCGGATTTATCGCCGTAAAGCCGAACTGCTCCATTCAGAGCTACGTTCCCATGCTTTCTCCGCTTCTCAAGTTCGGCATCAAAGAGGTCGTTGCAACAACATATCAGGCGATCTCCGGTGCGGGCAAAAACTTCGAGTCGTGGCCCGAGATGGTTGATAACGTCATCCCCTATATCGGCGGCGAGGAAGAGAAGAGCGAACGCGAGCCTCTCAAAATTTGGGGTGAGCTCCGCGGCGGCATCATCGTTCCCGCAGAAGCTCCCGTTATTACGACTCAGTGCATCCGTGTCCCCGTAACCGACGGACACACCGCCGCAGTTTTCGTAAACTTCGAGAACACTCCCCCGAAGGAGGCTATCCTCGCAGAGTGGAAGAACTATCGCGGAGCTCCTCAGCTCCTCGGACTCCCGTCCGCTCCCGAGCAGTTCATAACCTATTTTGAGGAAGACAACCGTCCCCAGATCCGTACAGACCGTGAGCTTTATCGCGGTATGGGTATCTCGGTAGGCCGTCTCCGCCGCGACTCGATCTTCGACTATAAGTTCGTCGGAATGTCGCACAACACTCTCAGAGGTGCCGCAGGCGGTGCCGTGCTTATCGCAGAGCTTCTGTACAGACAGGGCTATCTCGCGTAAGAAATAATAAAAGAACAAAGCAGGACATCCCGCGCGGCTTGCCCTGCTTTATCTTGTATACGGAGTATGTATGCCGAACAAAGTTTTTCTCGAAATTACGAATGTTTGCAATCTTTCGTGCAGTTTTTGTCACGGAAGCTCGCGACCGCGCAGATTTATGCAAATTGACGAATTTTCGCGTGCCGCCGAGCAGGCGCGCCCCTTTGCGGATTACCTATATTTCCACCTGATGGGCGAGCCTCTTCTGCATCCGAACCTCGGCGAATTTTTCGATATTGCCGGAAAATTCGGCTTTCGCGTGATACTCACCACGAACGGAACGAGACTTAAAGAGCGCGAGGATGTACTCCTCTCGGCCGAGTCGCTTCATAAGGTGAGCATATCGCTCCACGCTTTTGAGGCAAACGATGGCACTTCGTGCTCGCGCGGCGAGCTCGACTCTTATCTTGACTCTGCCTTTGAGTTTTGCAAAAAGGCCGCCGAGGTCGGAAAGATCGCAGTCATGCGTCTGTGGAACGCGGGCGGCGAGGATACGCTGAACGGTCGGGTCATATCGCGAATGCACGAGGCATTCTCAGGCGAGTGGAAGAAGATCTACAGCGGATATAAGCTGTGCGAGCGAGTATTTTTGGAGGACGGCTCGCGATTCGAGTGGCCTGATGAAAAGGGAGAGGCCGTTTCGGAATGTCACACATGCTACGGACTTCGCGACCAGATAGGAATACTTTGCGACGGAACGGTCGTGCCGTGTTGCCTCGACGCCGACGGTGCCGTACCTCTCGGAAATATATTCGAGCAGTCGCTTGACGAGATACTTGCCTCTCCGCGAGCTGTTGCGTTGCGACGAGCGTTTGAGACGCGACACATTACCGAGCCGCTTTGCAAAAGTTGCGGTTACGCTGCCGTGAGATACGGCAAGAAGTGAAAATAACGAGCGAAAAAAGCTCCGCGCTATCGGAAGTACCGATGTGCGGAGCTTTTCACGTTTATTCTTAATTACTTAGCGGAGCAGCAGGAGCAAGAGGAGCACTCGGAGTCCTGAGCTGCGACGATCGCGTCTGCGGGAGCTTCCTCGGGAACGAATCCGCTGAAGCCGAGCGCGGGAGTAGCGGCGATTGCAGCCATATCCTCGGGAGCGATCTCGAAGTCGAAGACCTTTGTGTTCTCGATGATACGGGAGGGAGTTACGGACTTAACGAGCGGGAGCAGGTCGTACTGCATAGCAAAGCGGATGCAGATCTGTGCTACGGAACGCTCATACTTTGCGGCGATCTTCTTGAGGCCCTCGTCGGAGAGGACGGCACCGCATCCGAGCGGGCTCCAAGCTTCGACGAGCATACCGAGCTCTTTCGAGTAGTTTACGTTATCGAGCTGCATAAATCCGGGGTGGAACTCGATCTGGTTGACGGCGGGCTTGATCTCGGCTGTCTTGAGGAGCGCGTCGAGGTGCTTCTTCTCGAAGTTAGATACACCGAGAGCGCGGATCTTACCGTCGCGGTGCATCTTCTCAAAGCCTCTCCAAGTATCAGCGTTTACCTCAGCCCAGTCTGCGTTTGTCTTCTCAACGCACGGCCAGTGGATGAGGTAGAGGTCGAGATAGTCAAGACCGAGGTTGCGGAGAGATGTCTCGACGGCCTCGATGGTCTTCTCGTAGCCGCGGTGGATTACCCAGTGCTTTGTTGTAACGAAAAGCTCGTCACGAGCGATACCGGAAGCCTTGATACCCTCGCCGACGGAATCCTCGTTGCCGTAAGCGAAAGCAGTGTCGATGTGGCGGTAGCCGGCGTCGATAGCGGCCTTGACGGAGTCTCTTGCGACGCTTCCGTCGGGAGTCTGCCATGTGCCGTAGCCGATGCAGGGGATCTTTACGCCGCCCGCAAGCTCAAATGTGTCTGTGAGTTTCTTCATCGTC
>CAYWTG010000198.1:0-2969 GCA_964461155.1 uncultured Ruminococcus sp. | reverse complement strand
GTCCCTCGGCTCCGATATTCCAAAATCGCATTTTAAATGCGGGTGTAACAGCGAGAGATATGCAAAGGAGTATCGCCGCCTGTTGGAGAGTGAACCACATACGGCGTTCGGTGCCGAAAGTACCGATGAAAAGGGATTTGAATACCTTTGTCGGCACGCAATCGGTGAGTGCGTAGATGACGAGCGAGCCGAGCAAAAATCCTGCGATGATGGCGACGGCTCTGATGATCCATGCTTTCCACCAGACGATGGACGATCTTTTCGAGATGCGGAGCAGAGGCTCGCGTATTTTCTTGTTATCAGTCATTTTCGTTTCCTCCGCCGCTCTTTGTCATGAGAAGTCCGATCTCTTCTTTGGATGCGCCGCGGCCGTCAAGCATTCCCGTGATACGTCCTCCGCCGATGACCATGATACGGTCACACAGCTCGATGAGGACGTCGAGATCCTCGCCGACGAAGATAACGGCAACTCCGTTTTTCTTCTGCTCATTGAGAAGATTGTAGATAAGGTAAGATGAGTTTATGTCAAGTCCGCGAACGGGATATGCAGCCATTAAAACAGTGGGTGATGCGGCGATCTCTCGTCCGACGAGAACCTTTTGAACATTACCGCCTGACAGCTTGCGAACGGGGGTGGACGTGTTGGGGGTCGCTACCTCAAGGCGCGAGACGATATCGTCCGCGAGGTCACGCGGTCCGCGACGCTCGAGGAAGAACGACTTTCCGCGTCTGTAGCTGCGGAGCATCATATTATCTACGATATCCATATTTCCGACAAGTCCCATACCGAGTCTGTCCTCGGGCACAAACGAGAGTCTGACACCGAGCTCTCTGATCTGGAGAGGAGTCTTGTCGCGCAGGTCATCGACATTTCCCGTCTTCGGGTTATTGTAAAGGATCTCGCCCTCGCTGAGGTGCTGAAGACCCGCGATGGATTCAAGAAGCTCACGCTGTCCGCTTCCCGCGATTCCCGCGATTCCGAGAATCTCGCCTGAGCGCGCGGTAAAGCTTACGTCATCAAGCACGCGAACGCCCTCGCGGTTTATGCAACTGATATTTTTAACAACGAGTCTGTCGGTGGGAGAAACGGGATCGTCGCGCTCGATATTGAGCTCAACTTTCTTGCCGACCATCATCTCTGTCAGCTCGGCCTCGTTTGTCGACGCGGTCTCGACAGTTCCGACATACTCACCTTTGCGAAGAACCGAAACTCTGTCGGAGAGCGAGAGAACCTCGTGAAGCTTGTGCGTGATGATGATTATAGCCTTGCCGTCGTCGCGCATTCTGCGGAGGATACGGAATAGCTTACGCGTCTCCTGCGGAGTCAGAACGGCGGTCGGCTCGTCAAGGATGAGAATATCCGCACCTCGGTAGAGCACCTTGATGATCTCGACGGTCTGCTTTTCGGAGACGGACATCTCGTATATCTTTTTAAGAGGATCGATATCGAAGCCGTATTTGTCGCTGATCTCGCGAACACGCTCGGAGACCTCGGTAATATCGAATCTTCCCTTTTCTTTTAATCCGAGAGTTATATTTTCGGCCGCGGAAAAGATGTCAACGAGCTTGAAGTGCTGGTGGATCATTCCGATCTTATACTCGAACGCCTCATGTGGAGAACGGATGGCGACCTCTTTTCCGTCGATAAATATCTGTCCCTCGTCGGGGTGATAAATACCTGAGATCATATTCATAAGGGTGGTTTTACCGCTGCCGTTCTCGCCGAGCAGGGAGAGTATCTCTCCTTTTTTTACGCTCAGGCTGACATTTTTGTTGGCAACGATGCTTCCGAAGCTTTTTGTGATATTTTTCAGCTCAATCGCAACGCTCATCTTTTACCTTGCCTTTCTCATCGGTTTTGAAAAAAGCCCGAAAATGTCGGACACTTTTCAAAACCGAGGTGTATATAAAATAAGGCTCAAGGCGGAGTGCCGTCGGCACTCCGCCCGAGCGGGTATTTGATTACTTTTCGGTGATACCGTCGATGTACTTGATATCGAAGTACGGAGCGCTTCTCTTAGCGGACTCGTCAAAGATACCGTTTGCAACAACGTTGGTGTCGGGAGTAAATGCATCGTCTGTGATGACGTCTGCCATGTACTCATCGAGAGTCTTACCGTCAACGGTAAACTTGGATGTGTCGAATACCTTGAGCTCGCCGCTCTTGAGAGCCTTGATAGCCTCTGCGATAGCATCTGCCGTGCCCTCAGCCGCTACATCCTCGTTGAGCTCTGTGAGAACAACAGACTCGGATGCGAGAGAGCCGCACCAGTCGGAGGGGATCTTCTCACCGTTAAGCTCTGCGTTGATGATCGTTCTGAAGTAAGGAGTCCAGTCGATCTTCGAGGAGATAAGAGCTGTTGTGGGAGCCATAGATATAGTGCTGATGTTGTAAGCTACATTCGGAACGCCTCTTGCCTCGCAAGCCTTGGGAGCACCCTCGGAGTCAGCGTGCTGGCTGATAAGAACGCAGTTGCTGTCCATGAGCTTGTTTGCAGCTTCCTTCTCGAGTGCGATGTCAAACCAGGAGTTTGTGTAAACGACTTCCATGGTAGCGGAGGGGCAAACGCTTCTTGCGCCGAGGAAGAAGGAGGTAAAGCCGGAAACAACCTCTGCGTAGTTGAATGCGCCGACGTAACCGATCTTAGCCTGGTCAGCTGTGATCTTGCCGCTCTCGATCATCTCGTTGAGCTTCATACCGGCAGCAACACCGACAAGGTATCTGCCCTCGTAGATGGAGGCAAATGCGTTGTGGAAGTTGTCAAGTCCGGCGATCTGTGCCTGAGTACCTGTTGCGTGGCAGAACTGAACCTCGGGGAACTCACGTGCAGCACGGATAATGTGGCTCTCGTGACCGAAGGAGTCAGCGAAAACGATGTCGCAACCGTCGTAAGCGAAAGCAGCGGCAGCCTCGTAGCACTCGTTGGACTCGGGAGTGTTGGACTTGAAGACGACCTGCTCGTCTGTCA
>CAYWTG010000197.1:562-2980 GCA_964461155.1 uncultured Ruminococcus sp. | reverse complement strand
CGTATAAGATGCGGCTTTCAGTGCCGCCGATCATAAGGCTTTTCATATTCTCTCCGTTTTAAAAGTTTATCTGACGGCGTAAAGGCTCGCCGTGCGGAGCGACGTTTCGCGACAGCCGTCGAAGTGATATCCCTCGGGTGCCGAAACGATTCCGTGAAGCGACGGGTCGGCCGTGATGTCGATGTTTATCATCTCATCCGACGCGCGGCGAAGCGTGACTTTCACTTTGCCCGACGGCGTCTCGTGCCATGCCTCGGCAAAATCGACGCCGTCGGGCAGGTGCGGGACGATATCGACGCGCGACGCGCCGTCCGTGTGCGAAAACTCTCCCGTTTTCACGGCGCGTCTGAGAACGCGCTCGGTCTCGGGCGCGACGCGAATACCGCACAGCGTGTCGATAAACCACGCGGAAACGTCGCCGAGGAAGTGATGATTTCGAGAATTCACGCCCCACTCTTCTGGATAAAAATCTTCCGCGAGCGTGGTGTCGCCTCGGCGGATCATCTCGGAGTACGACGGACGCGTCGGCGCGACGACGGCGCGATACGCAAGATCCGTGCGGCCGCACGCGCTGAGTGCGCGGAGAATGTACCGCATTCCGATGCATCCGCAGTCGAAGTGGCCGTCCGCTTCCTCGATGAGTCGAACAAGTGTCTCGCCGGCGCGCTCGAGCTCGTCTTCTTCAAATATTCCGAGGCATATCGCCATGGCCTGCGTCGTCTGGCAATTTCCGCACGCCGTCATCGTTTCAAAATCGATCAGATTCTCGCGCACGGCGCGTCTGTATTCCGCGGCGACGCCGAGGCAGAAGCGCGAGAGCTCACATCTGCCGAGCCTGTCGTATAAAAACGCCGCCTTGAGTGCCGTGTCATAGCACATCACGGTGTCGGTAAACTCGAGCGGAGCCTTGACCGGACGGTGCGGCGGCATCCAGTCGCCGAGGCCGAAAGCAACGAGTCCGCGCTCGTCGCGTCGGGTGAGCGTGTAGGCAACGTATCGCATCATCACGTGCTCCGTCGTCCGTGCGCCGCGAAGATCGTCGCGAAGCTCGAAGAGCCTGTACGGTAGCTCGGCGACCACAGTGTCCCACGCGGGGCCGTTCCATGAATCATAGAAAACTCCCGGTGCGACGGGTACGACTCCGGGCACAGCACCGTTCGGCGCGACGGCGGCGGCGACGGAATAAAGCCACTCGCAAAACACTTCGTCGGCCTCGACGTTCAAAAGCATATGTCGCGCGGAAAGTGCCGCGTCGGCGGTCCAGCCGTTTTTCTCGCGATGCGGGCAGTCGGTAGGGATGTGGAACATATTTGAATAAGTCGACTCGCGCGTCATGCGCTGAATTTCGTTAAGCTCTTTGTCCGATGACGTAAAGCCGCCGCGCGGGCGCATTTCCGAGCTCATTAGCTCATACGAAAACAGCGCAAGGCGCGCCTCGCTCTCGCTTATCCCGTGAACCTTCGCATAGCGAAAGCCCTGATAGGTGAACGACGTTTTGTAGTCGCGTTTTCCGCCGCGTGCGATGTAGATGTAGTTCTGACTTCCGTTCGGATAGTCGGGAGTCTTCGCAAAGCCGGTTATCTGCTTGTTTTCCAAGCGTCCGTCGCGCAGATATTCGCCGAACTCGACGGATATGCGGCGTCCGCGCTCGAAATCGGAGTGAAGCACCAAAAGTCCCGCGCCGTTTTGGCCGAAATCGTACACGAAAGCGTCCCCCTCGCGCCAAATTTTCACGGGTGTAAGCACGGCGCGACAGGTGATCGGCGGGGCTTTGCAGAGTCTCTGCTCGCCTCGCGGCATATCGGCACGGCGAGCTTTTTTCCACGTCGTGTCGTCAAAGCCGACGTTGCACCAGTTTTCGATCTCCTCCTCGAGCCGCGCGTCGTAGTGCTCACCGACGCGAAGATCGTTCATGACGATCGGCGACGGGTGCACGCGGAAGCTTTCGTCGGCCTCGAAAAGAAGCTCGCCGTCGCACTCGAGCCGGAGCGCAAGCAGCATATCTCCGCGAGCGGCGGAGGTGTCCTGCCCGTGTGCCTTGAAGATCGGCGCGCGCGCACCCGAGCCGAGGATGACTCCGATCACGTTTTCGCCCTCCTTGAGAGTGTCCGACAGGTCATAGCGGTCAAACGCGACGATGTGGCCGGGGTCGGTGATATAAGGCGAAAGAAGTCCGCGCGTCAGCTCGCGACCGTTTACGAAAAGCCTGTAAAAGCCGAGTCCCGTTATAAGAAGCGATGACTCGCGCGGCTTTTTTTCGAGCACAAAGCTCTTTCGAAAAAGCGGTGCCGCGTGCGGTGCTTCGAGCGTGCCGGGTGCGCCGAGATCGGCCGAAATAAAGCTTCGCATGAAAGCGTTCATGTCTATATCTCCTTTTTGAAGCTGTGACCTATTCGTGCGGCCTCCGCGTCGTAGATC
>CAYWTG010000197.1:0-552 GCA_964461155.1 uncultured Ruminococcus sp. | reverse complement strand
CACGTGCTCCCTCGCCGAGATGCGCGAGAAGCTCGCGATCTTCGATAAGTCGCTCGATCGCCTCGGCCATGGCGTGGGAGTTTTTCATCGGAACGATGAGTCCGTTCACTCCCTCGGTTATCATATACGGGTTACCGCCGAAGTCGGTCGTGACGGCGGGGACGCCGACGCTCATTCCCTCTGAGAGCGCGAGAGACGAAGTCTCCGTACCCCACGAGCAGTTGAGATTCAGATCCATTACGGCGTAATACGGCGCGAGGTCGTGTACGAATCCCGCAAAGCGGATATTCTCCTCGACTCCGACGCGACGTGCCTGCTCGCGCAGTGACTCCTCCTCGCTTCCGCGACCCATGAAGATGCAAACGATCTCGGGGTGAGTTTTCTTCACCTCGGCTATAGTATCTATGAGATACGAGTGTCCCTTATAGACTTCGAGTCTCGCGGGGATACCGCAGACGAACGCGTCGTCGGCGATGGCGAGCTTTTCGCGAAGAGAGGCAACCTCAACCGCCGGCACCTCGCGCACGGGCATGACTCCGTTTATTATAACGG
>CAYWTG010000196.1:0-3011 GCA_964461155.1 uncultured Ruminococcus sp. | reverse complement strand
CCTTGCAGCTGATATAGGTTATGTCACCCGAGTCAACGCGGATCGCACACTTTTTCAGACCCATCGGCCACAGAACTTCTTTTATAGCCTTTATTGCGTTCGGAATACCCGAGCCGAAGACGCTGTAAGTGTCAACGAGAAGCGTGGGATTGTTCGGATAAAGCTTGCAGTACGCAACGAATGCGTCGTACTCGGAGTCAAACATCTGCACCCACGAGTGAGCCATAGTTCCGCCTGCGGGGACGCCGAAGAGCTTGTCCGACAGAGCGCAAGCGGTTCCCGCGCATCCGCCGATGTACGCCGCACGAGCACCGTAGACCGCAGCACCCTCGCCGTGAGCGCGGCGCGAGCCGAACTCGGATATGGGTCTTCCCTTTGCGGAGCGAACCATGCGCGAAGCCTTTGTTGCGATAAGGGACTGGTGATTGATCGCCAAAAGCAGATACGTCTCGATGAGCTGCGCCTCGATAACGGGAGCGCGAACGGTGAGGATCGGCTCGTAGGGGAACACGACAGTTCCCTCGGGGACGCCCCAGATGTCGCCCGTAAAGCGGAAGTTTCTCAGATATGTGAGAAATTCTTCATCGAAGATGCCCTTTGAACGTAGATAATCTATATCGTCATCGTTGAAACGAAGATTTCTGATATAATCGGCGATCTGCTCGAGTCCCGCGGCGATGGCGTATCCTCCGTCATCCGGAACACGTCTGTAGAACGCGTCGAAATACGCGATCTTGTTCTTCACCTCCGAGTGGAAGTAGCCGCGGCTCATCGTGATCTCGTAAAAGTCGCACAGCAGTGCGAGATTGTAGTCGTCTCTTATCATTTTTGTATGTCCTTTCAAGTCTTCTCGGTCAATATTCAAACTGATGCTTCGTGACAGCGTAACGCGTCTCCCATGCTTCCTTGATGAGTGCCTCGCAGTCGAGCTTTGCTTCTTCCGCGACTATCTTCTCAAGCTCGGGGCGCGTTTTCGGATGTCTGGGTGTGAATACGGTACAGCAGTCCTCATAGGGAAGGATCGACGTTTCAAATGTGCCGATGGCGCGCGATATGCGCACGATCTCGTCCTTGTCAAGTCCGATGCACGGACGGAAGACGGGAAGCGACGCCGCGTTCTCCGTTGCCGCCATTGCCTGAAGCGTCTGGCTTGCGACCTGACCGAGGCTCTCGCCCGTGACGAGCACCGAGCAGTCGTTCTCTGCGGCGCACATCGATGCAAGGCGCATCATGAATCGGCGAAGGATGAGCGTGAAATAGTCCTCATTGCAGTTGTCGCGTATTGCTTCCTGAATTTTCGTCAGCGAGATCACGTGTACTCTCATGCGTCCGCAGTACTCCGTCAGCTCATGCGCGAGAGTCATTACCTTTTCGCGTGCGAGCTCACCGGTGTACGGATAGCTTTCAAAATGGAGCGCGTCGAGCGCGAGACCGCGTTTCATCATCATGTGTCCCGCAACGGGCGAGTCTATTCCTCCCGAGAGTAAAAGCAGACCGCGTCCCGCACATCCGACGGGGATTCCGCCCGCGCCGCTCTCCTGACCCGCGTGAATATACGCCGCGCGGTCGCGAACCTCTATGCGAACGGTCACATCGGGATTTGCGAGATCGACACGCAGATCATCCCTGACTTCAAGAAGCGCACCGCCGACCTCTGCCGCGATCTGCGGAGATGTGAGTGGGAAACGCTTGTCGCTTCTGCGTGCGTCCGCACGAAATGCGGCATTTCGCGGAAGCGTGTCGCGAAGATAGTCTGCCGCCGTGCTCTTTATTACCTCAATATCCTTGTCGCAAACGGCAGCGCGACATATGCCGGCAAAGCCGAAAACGTGTTTGAGAGATTCATACAAATCGCCGAGCGCGTCCTCTGCATCCGCATCGAGAGACTCGACATATACCGTACTCTGCATACAGCGAACGGAATAACTTCCGAAAGCCTTTGCGCGGCGGCGAACCTCCTTTAAGAGGATGCTCTCAAAGGTCGACTTGTTCGCTCCCTTTAAAATGATCTCACCGTATTTGCAGAGAATAACTTCATTCATTATATATTATGCTCCTTAGAATTATGTGCATCTTGTGTACAGCCTCTTTTCGCTGTCCCGAAGCGAGGTGATGTATCACACCTCTGCGATAAATGTGCCTCATACAATATTATACCACGAAGTAAAAATGCCTCCTCGCAAGAACATTTTTACGAGATCGTCAATTGTGCATGGCGCGGCTCTGCCGCGAGGAGGCGCAACTTTTGGTGCGCCGCGTATATTTATCGCCCTGCGATAAATATACCTCATGCAATATTATACCACAAATGCACGTGAATAGAAAGGGGGAGGCGGCAATTTCGGCGTTTTTGCGCATCAAAAGCGACAGCGAGGCCGTATGAATGCTACTCGCATCCGACGGTCTCGCGTCACTGTCTTTATTATTAGAGCGGGAGATCCTTTTTGGTAAAGCGCACCGACCCTATTATGTATCCGAGCAGTCCGAGCACGCCGAGAAGCACGAATTTCCACACAAACGCCGTTGTTCCGTCGATTATCGATATTACGTCAAAGAACGAGATCACGGTCGCGTAGTTGAAATTGTTGAGCGAGTCAAGGCGTACTACCGAGGGGATAACGGGGCTTCCGAAAAGTCCGAGCATCGCCGCAACGAGCGAGAAGATCGAAAGTCCTCCGCCTATCGCCATAGAACGGCGGCTTCTGTCGAATATGCACGACGTGAAAAAGCAAAGTCCCGACAGCGCGAAGAGCACAAGGAATGCACCCACGTTGAGAAGAACAAGCTTTGAATACGTGAGCTCAACATCCTCCGTTACAAATCCGAGGCAAACACAGCCCGTCGCCGCTGAAAGACCGAACATCGCAAGAAGCGAGCCGATGAGATAAACTGCCTGCGTGAACACCACGGTGCTCCTCTTTGTCGATGTGGAGAGCACATATGCCATAGAACCGCTGTCGACCTGACCCGATACAAGGTTGTTCGACGCCATTATCATGTAAATGATGGGG
>CAYWTG010000195.1:0-3012 GCA_964461155.1 uncultured Ruminococcus sp. | reverse complement strand
GTAACCGGTGAGCATCGAAAGGTCGTGCAGGTGAATGTCGGCCTCCTGATGAGCACGTGCGATCTCTTCGTCGTAGATCTCGGACAGCCAGTAGTTCGCCGTGATCGCGCCGGAGTTCGAGAGGATAAGACCGCCGACGGAGTAAGTGACGGTGGAGTTCTCCTTAACGCGCCAGTCGAGGTTCTTAACGTACTGATCGACGATCTCCTTGTAGTCGAGGTAAGTCGAGTTCATATTGCGGAGCTTTTCTCTCTGCTTGCGGTAGAGGATGTAAGCCTTTGCGACATCGGAATATCCCGCCTGAGACAGAACGTTCTCGGCACTGTCTTGGATGTGCTCGACGCTTATCATGCCGTTTTCGATCTTCGGCTCGAAGTCCGAGGTCACTTTAAGTGCGAGGAAATCGATAATGTTGTCGGTGTACTGTCTGCCGCAGGCGTCGAATGCTTTTCTAAGAGCCGCGGAAATTTTGGAAATGTCGTACTCTGCGACTTTTCCGTCTCTTTTGGTTACTTGAAACATCTTTTTCTCCTTAGATCATTTAATATATTTTCGGTTTAATCAATGCCGCGAAGTGCGGCGCGCGGGGTATAGGGAAGTACGGCACGCAGGATCTCGTGCATTTCGTCCGACGAAAATGCGCTGCATCCGTCCGAGAGAAGCTCTCCCGAATCGACGAAAGCCTGAATGAAATATGCTTCGTCGCCGATGAGCCGACCGATCTGCTCGAAGTCGTGCACGGTGTGTATTCCGCGAACGGCGGTCGTGCGAAATTCGTGCGGAATGCCGCTTTCCCGAATGAGCTCTATGCTTTCGGCGAACACCTCGAAATCGATCTGTGTGCCCGTCGCGAGCGAGTAGTGCTCGGGGGAGTTCTTAATATCCATCGCAACATAGTCGCAAAGACCCGCATCAAGAATATGCGATAGCTTTTTCGGAAAGCTTCCGTTTGTGTCAAGCTTTATCGAAAAGCCCATATCGCGTATCGCTTTCATCAGCTCCTCGAGCCCGGGCTGTATCAGCGGTTCTCCGCCGGTGATACACACGCCGTCGAGCAACGTGCGCCTTTTTGCGAGAAGCTCGAAAGCTTCGTTTGTCATGTCGGGTACGGCGGCGGGTGTTTTAACCAGCACCGCGTTGTGACAGAACGGACAGCGAAGATTGCATCCGCCCGTAAACAGTGTACACGCTGTCTTTCCGGGATAGTCGAGAAGCGACAGCTTCATGATGCCTTGAATGTTCACTTTGTACCTCCGTTTTCCGTGTTGCTCAGTAAGTATAACATATATATTGTGCCTTGTCAATACCAAAAACACAAAATAATGTGTTGTTCGGCTATTTTTTTATTTTCTCCACAATATCTTGTGTTGCGCGACCGATTTGCACAGATACTTGATTTTTTCGCGCTGTTGTATTATAATATTGGCAGAATAACGGCAACTTTTGCCGAACAGGTGTATGGAGCACGCAAATGTACAGAAAATATATAAAGCGGATTTTTGATATCGTTTTGTCGGCGGCAGCACTCGCGGTGCTTTTGATCCCGATGCTCTTTACGGCACTTGCCGTAAAACTCGATTCAAAAGGGCCGGTGCTGTTTCGTCAAAGACGCATCGGAAAGAATAAGAGAGAATTCTACATATATAAGTTCCGCACGATGAGAACCGACGCGCCGAGCGACGCTCCGACTCACACTCTCGGTAACGCGGACGGGTATATAACTAAAGTCGGTGCGTTTTTGCGCAAGACGAGCATAGACGAGCTGCCGCAGATAATCAATATTTTGCTCGGCCACATGAGCATAGTCGGCCCGCGTCCCGCACTTTGGAATCAATATGATCTCATCGCCGAGAGAGATCGCTACGGCGCGAACGACATTCGCCCCGGACTCACGGGCTGGGCACAGATAAACGGCCGTGACGAGCTTTCGATCCCCGTGAAGGCTCGCTTTGACGGTGAGTATGTTCAAAAATACGGATTTGTATTCGACCTTTGTTGCATCTTAAAAACGTTTTTGCGCGTTGCACGTGCCGACGGAGTCATAGAGGGTGCGTCCGACGAAAAGTGCGCCCGGGAAGACAAGACAGAGAAAAACGAAAAAGAAAACGCCAAAGTCGAAAATAAGTAAAAAGCGCAAGGACAGTCCCCGAGTGCACAAAAACGTGTGCTCGGGGACTGCTTTCGATTTTTTTAAGATCAATGCTTGCGGCGCATTACATCAGAGAGAGGTAAAGCTCGCGAATTTCTTCGACGGATGTATCTCTCGGGTTTCCGGGACGGCAAGCGTCGTTGTATGCCGACTCTGACAAGAACTCGAGGTCTTCGGCCTTTACGATGTCTTTGAGATCTGCGGGGATGCCGACATCTGCGGAAAGCTTGCGGACTGCGTCAACGGCAGCGGCGCGCGCTTCTTCGAGAGTCATGTCATATGCGCCCTTGACACCCATTGCATCGGCGATGTCACGGTACTTCTCGCCGGTCGCGGGAGCGTTATACTCCATGACCGTCGGGAGAATTATCGCGTTTGCGACTCCGTGGGGAGTGTCGTATACCGCGCCGAGGGGATGTGCCATGGAGTGGACAATTCCGAGACCGACATTCGAGAAGCCCATTCCCGCGATGTACTGGCCGAGAGCCATTCCGAGGCGACCCTCATCGGTGTTGTCGACGGCACCGCGAAGATGCTTCGAGATAAGCTCGATCGCTTTGAGATGGAACATATCGCTGAGCTCCCATGCGCCGAGTGTGATGTAACCCTCGATCGCGTGCGTCAGGGCATCCATGCCGGTAGCGGCTGTAAGAGAGCGGGGCATTGTGGACATCATGTCGGGGTCGACGACGGCGACGACCGGAATGTCGTGAACGTCGACGCAGACCATCTTGCGGTTCTTTTCGGCGTCCGTGATTACATAGTTGATCGTGACTTCCGCTGCAGTGCCGGCCGTTGTCGGAACGGCGATGATCGGAACGCATTTGTTCTTTGTGGGAGCAACGCCCTCAAGCGAGCGCACA
>CAYWTG010000194.1:0-3017 GCA_964461155.1 uncultured Ruminococcus sp. | reverse complement strand
CAGTATATAAGGCGTACAAAAACAAAGGCTTTCTGAGAAGCATCGCAGCCTCGCTTCTCTACACCGCCGCGTTCATCGTGCTCATCATCGCGCTTGTGCTTGTGCTCCTGTTCGGCGAGCAGCTGTTCGACGTGCTGTCGTTAAAGTTCGCCCTCGTTGCACAGTTCCGCGGCGTGTTCCGTTACAGAATCGGGATCTTCTTCATTTTCCTCACGCTGTTTTTCGATCTCATGTACTACACCGTCGGCAAGCGTGCTCACCTGTTCCGCGGCCGCTTCATCGAGCATATGCCCGGTGCGCTTCTCGCATCCGCCGCGTGGGTACTCTTCTCGTATTTCTACTCGCTTTACACTCTCGTCTTCTCGGGCGCGTCTTATATTTACGGAAGCCTGGCCGCACTCGTGCTACTCATGCTTTGGCTTTACTTCTGTATGATGATACTGCTCTTCGGCGCGGAGGTCAACAAGATCTTCGCCATGCGCCGTCGCAGTGCCTCACAGGCTCGGCTTCGCGCGGATGCACAGCTCGACGACGATTGATTATTACGACAAGACGGTCGACCGTTATATCTGATTTCACCTCACAAAATCAATTTCCTTACAAAAATGCGCGAAAAAAATCTCGGGTTCACCTTTCGGTGTTCCCGAGATTTTTGTTTTAACTTACTGTCCGAGACGCTCTGCGTGCCAGCCCGTCATGAAGAAGGACTCTGCAGCTTCCTCCTCTGTAGGCTCCTCGTCGATATGGTAGTAGGTCTCGCCGTTACCGATACCGAGGCTTGCGAGGTATGTGAGGTATCTGTACTGATAGGGAATCATCACGCCGATTCCGTAGCCTGCGAGGTTATGATTCCAACGGCTGTTGACGTTATCGCGGATATTGGCAAAGTCGCAGAAGGCGGGATTGAGGATATAGGTGTTGTTTATAAGCTCATAGCCTTCCTTGAATTCATCGGATGAGAATGTGTCGATTCCGACACAGCCTGCCGCGTACATGATGATATTGTTCTCGATCTTACTGTTGATCATATCATATCTGCAGCAGAATACCGTTCCGAGTCGTTTTTCCTCCTGGCGAATGCAGATTCCGTAGCCGATATACGCCATGATATTGTCATGGATGTTATAGTTCTCGGAATAATGCTGACCGATACTCGAGGTGTATTGACCGTCGATCGGTACTCCGGGCTTCATCCAAAGCTCAACGCCGTTTCCGCTCGCGACGACAACATTGTCGGCAAGCTCGACGTCACGCGTTACGTGTCTTACAGATACATCGACCGTATCGTCCGTGCCGTCCTGAATGCTGAGAGGACCGTCGGTTACGTCATGTACGTAGTTATTTATCATACGGACGCCATTTGCGCAACCGTAAAGCTCGATTCCGCTTCCGACAGAGCCGTAGTCACCGCCGGAGCAACCGATCTCGCAGTTCTGAACGAGAATGTTCACGCCGTTGCCGATTCTCATCGCGTAGTTTGAGCTGTACATGAACGCAAGGTTGTCGATGACGGTGTTGTCGGAGATCCATGCTGCGGTACCGTTACGTCCAACCTTGATATCGTCAAAGCTGTCGGACGGGTTGCCGCGATCCCAGTACAGCCACAGCTGACGGGAGTAGGTGTCGTAGAAGAACTCGTAGTTATGAGTCAGAGCCGTGCCGAGGTTCTCGAGCGATCTGCCGCCGGTGTGGAAATGCTCCTTGCCGTCCGCGCTGAGAAGACCGAAGTCATAGCTTGTGTTTTCCGCATAGAACGGGCTCGTGTCGTCTTTTCTCTCAACGGGGAAAATACGGATGCCGATGGCCTCGCCCTCGTTGAAGAAGATGCATCCGACTTCTTCGTTCGTCCATCCCTCGCGGACGTATCTATCGATGTCGAGTCTCCAAATGTTCTCATATCCGCTCTCAAGCCAAACGCCGGTGTTACCGTCCTTCGAGAAGTCGAAAGCATTTGTAAAGAGCGGCTTTTCGCCCTCACCGTATGCGCTGTATACTACGCCTTTCGTAGTGTTGAGCGTGCTTACGGAGTAGTTGTGATATCTCTCGGTCGACCAAACGCTTCCGCGCTCGAAGAAGACCGCATCTCCCTCTTTCGGAATGGGAAGAAGCACAAGTCCGCCGGCTTTGACTTCCCACAGTCTCTCGAGAGTGCGCCACGGCTTGTCGGGCGATGTTCCCGAGTTCGAGTCGTTGCCGTTGATGCTCGAAACGTAGTACACCTTCTTGCCCGCAGAGGTAAACTCGTCGGGAGTGTATGCAGACTCGGAGTCAAGTATCTCGTGGATTCGGCGTGTGAGGAGAGCGTCGTACTCTGCCTTTACGTCGTCGGTGTACGTCTCATACTTGATGCTTGCAAAGCAGAAGTAATTCTTGAGGTAGTCGTCGAGCTTTGAGCTTTCGAACGCATCGGCCGACGCCTGATCCTTAAAGAAGCCGATGTAGCGGATGTTGAAGCGTCCGTCTCCGCTGTAGCCGTCCTCAAACGCGTCAACGAGCACGTGCGAAAGGTCTATCTCATCGATTACCTTGGAGTTCTTCGTGAGAAGCTCGGTAAGATCGATCGTCGCGCTCTTGTATCCCGCGTCGTCCTTTCCGGCAGTGAAGTCGAATGCATCGTTGATGTATACGTTGAAATACTGCCACGACCAATCGTTTTTACACGGGTTTACGACGTAATGTCCCTTCAGCGTGTCGGGCGCATTCTCGCCATCATAAGAATACGCGATTTTCATGACGGGGAGCTTGTCAAGGTCGAGGTCATCGAAAACGGAGGTGCAGATTCCCGTAGCGGTATCTGGAGTTGCATACATATCCGCAGCATCGTCGTCAAGGAAAGCGGAAAGATGTGTGTACTCGCCGCTGTTCTCGCCGACAAGCTCGGTTCCGAGTCCGCCGGAGACTGCCGTGCCGTTGTAGTAAAGATACGACGCGCCGTAAACGGCATAGCCGTCATTTACGGGGTCGGGCACATAGCCCTGCCAAGCTTTGGCTTCGGCGGCGATGAGGTTCATGATGAT
>CAYWTG010000193.1:0-3121 GCA_964461155.1 uncultured Ruminococcus sp. | reverse complement strand
TTGATCGCCGCGCAAACAGATTCGCAAATCTGCTTCTCAGCCGCGGACTCAAAATTGGTGACCGAGTTGCCATACTTTTGATGAACTTCCTCGAGTGGGTCCCCATATATTTCGGAATACTTAAGGCGGGCTGCGTCGCCGTGCCGATGAACTACCGCTATTCGTCCGATGAGATCAAGTACTGCCTCGATCTTGCCGACGTCGACGTGCTCGTGTTCGGACCCGAGTTTGTTACTCGAATGGATGCGATAAGCGACAGCATCGATCTTAAAATGATCTTCTACGTCGGTCGCGAATGTCCGACATACACCGAAGACTGTCTGCATCTTATGACGTATTGCTCCACTGCCGCGCCTCCGGTCAGCCTGTCGGAGGAAGACCTTGCCGCGATATATTTTTCATCCGGCACCACGGGATTCCCGAAAGCGATACTCCATAACCACCGCGCGCTTTACGGCTCGTGCCTCACCGAGCAGAATCATCACTCTCAGAGTGAGGATGACGTCTTCCTCTGCATCCCGCCGCTTTATCACACGGGAGCCAAGATGCACTGGTTCGGCTCGCTCCTCTCATGCAGTCGCGCTGTCCTGCTTCGCGGTACAAAGCCCGAGTGGATCCTCCGCGCGATCACCGAAGAAAAGTGCACGATCGTGTGGCTTCTCGTGCCGTGGGCGCAGGATATCCTCGACGCCATCGATTCCGGCAGACTCGATATTTCAAAATACCGCCTTGATCAGTGGAGACTCATGCATATCGGCGCACAGCCAGTGCCCCCGAGTCTCATTCACCGCTGGCTCAAGGTCTTCCCGCATCATCAGTACGATACGAACTACGGCCTCTCCGAGTCGATTGGCCCCGGTTGCGTCCACCTCGGCGTAGATAATGTTGACAAAGTCGGCGCGATCGGCAAGGCGGGATATCTCTGGGAGAGCGCGATCGTCAACGAAAAGGGCGAAGCTTGTGCGCAGGGTGAAGTCGGAGAGCTTATCGTGCGCGGCCCCGGAGTCATGCTTTGCTACTACAAGAATCCCGAAGCCACGGCAGAAGTCCTCCGCGACGGTTGGCTTTACACGGGAGACATGGCAAGATGTGACGAGGATGGTTTTATTTACCTTGTCGACCGAAAGAAAGACGTCGTCATCTCGGGCGGTGAGAACATTTATCCCGTTCAGATCGAGGATTATCTCAGAAGCTGCGATATGATAAAGGACGTTGCGGTCATCGGACTTCCCGACGCTCGTCTCGGAGAGATCGCGGCTGCGATAATCGAGCTCAAAGACGGAGTCAGCTGTACGGAAGAAGATATCATGGAATTCTGTCATGAGCTTCCGAGATACAAGCGTCCCCGCAAGATATACTTTGACAAAGTACCGCGTAACCCCACAGGCAAGATCGAAAAGCCCGCACTTCGCGAGAAGTACCGCGCCGACAGACTTGTCGAGGCTCAGACCACGACCTGAGTCATGATTTGAAAGAGGTGTTATAATGCTTACCAAATTGCTCACAGCGGCTATGCTCGTCGTTTTCTTTGCCGTCATGGTCGTCATCGGTATACGTTGCCGCCGCCATGCAACCGACGTCAACAGCTTTGTCCTCGGCGGACGAAGCGTCGGCCCGTGGCTTACGGCTTTCGCTTTCGGAACTTCGTATTTCTCGGCCGTTATCTTCGTCGGATATGCGGGACAGTTCGGCTGGAACTTCGGTCTGGCCTCCACTTGGATCGGACTCGGAAATGCTTTTATCGGCTCGCTTTTGCCTTGGGTCGTCCTCGGTCGCCGCACGCGTCTGATGACTCAGCAGCTCGAGTCGAGAACGATGCCCGACTTCTTCGCAAAACGCTTTAACGCGCCGTATCTGAAGACCGCGGCTTCGTTTATCGTATTCGTATTCCTCATCCCGTACACAGCATCGCTTTACAACGGACTTTCGAGCCTTTTTAATATCGCGTTCGATATTCCGTATTGGGTCGTCATCCTCGTCATGTCCGTCCTCACGGGACTTTACGTTATCTTCGGCGGCTACATGGCAACGGCGATAAATGACTTTATCCAGGGAATCATTATGCTCGTCGGTATCGTCAGCGTCGTGGCGGCAGTGCTTGTCGCAAACGGCGGCCTCGGCGAGGCGACGGCAAAGCTCTCGCAGATCGCGTCTCCTTATGCGGAAAGCGCATCGAGCGCGGGCGCGTTTACATCGTTCTTCGGAACACAGCCCATGTTCCTCCTCATCGTTGTTCTTCTCACCTCGCTCGGTACATGGGGACTTCCTCAGATGGTCGGTAAGTTCTACTCCATCAAAAACGAGGAAGCGGTAAAGAAGGGAACTGTGATCTCTACCGTATTTGCGATAATCGTTGCGGGCGGTTGCTACTTCATCGGCGGCTTTGCACGACTTTACTCCGACAGCCCGAGCATCTACTCTGCAAACGGCTCGGTCATGTACGACAGCATCATCCCGACGATGCTCTCGAAGATGCCCGCGCTTATCGTCGCTGTCGTTATAGTGCTCGTCCTCGCCGCGTCGATGTCCACGCTTTCGAGCCTCGTTCTCACATCAGCATCGACGATAACCCTTGACGTTGTACTTGCGAAGCGTGAAGCCTCCGAGAAGAAGAAAGTCCTCATCATGAGACTGTTCATCGTCTTCTTCATCGCAGTCTCTGCGGTTATCGCGTACCTCAAGGATACATATAACTTCTCGATGATCGCCCAGATGATGGGCGTGTCGTGGGGCGCGCTTGCGGGCTCGTTCATTGCTCCGTTCCTCTACGGACTTTATTCAAAGCGCACGAGTGTCGCTTCCGTCATTACGAGCTTCGTCTTCGGTGTCGGAATGACCGTTGTCATGCTCTTAAAGAGCCTCGGCGCGATAGCACTCCCCGCAGACGGCTTTATCGGATTTGTGTTTAAGACCTCGCTTCATTGCGGCGTCTTCGCTATGATCGGCGGACTTATCCTTGTTCCGCTCGTCAGCCTCTTCACTAAGAAGCCCGACCGCGCTCGTGTTGATGAGATATTCTCATGCTACGACAAAACCGTCGAAGTGTCCGTCAAGGACTCGATCGGAAACAACTGAAAATCTTTTACCAAAGGAATATACCAATGAAAAAACTAATGCTCGG
>CAYWTG010000192.1:0-3125 GCA_964461155.1 uncultured Ruminococcus sp. | reverse complement strand
TGACCATCCATCCGCCGATGCCGAGCACGAGCAGATTCGATATCGTCATAATTATGTTTATGAAAGGGAAGCGTGTCGTGCTGTAGCGCGAAGCCGTTCTGTCTGCCTCGGCCGAGAATTTGTTAACGCTCTCAAAACGATCCGAACCGTCTTTTTCGCGAGAGAACGCTTTTACGACGCGCATACCCGAGAAAGTGTCGCTGACAAGAGAGTTGAGCTTTCTCGCACCGACCCAGCGCATACCGTGGAATTTGCCCATCGACGCGAAGATCATCTTCATGAAGATGAAAATAAACGGCATCATCGCAAGGTATATGATAGCAAGCGAGGGCTTTATCATTATCATGATGACGGATACGGAGATTATCTGCACCACGTTGACGAGGAAATACGGTATTCCCTCGGTGAAGAACCAGTAGATCGTGCTCGAGTCACGTGTGACCTGGGTCATGAGCGAGCCCGTCTGATTGTCGGTGAAATACTTGAGAGAGAGTCTTTCTATCGACTCGAAGATCACGTTCTTCAAGTCAAAGCGGAGATTTGCCGCGATGCGACAGCTGACGACATTGTTGAGGATCGTTACGCCTGTTGAGAGAAGCTTCGTTACAGCGATCAGTATAAGAACGAGCAGAAGCTGTCCGTAAAACTCGCCGCCGACAGTCAGAACCTTGTCGTAATAAAAACCGGAGCTTATGTAGGGAGATACGATTCCGAGTGCGCTTGTAAGCACGAGGATCGCAACCGTGGCCGCGACGCTGTGTTTGTACTTCAGTACGAACTGCATAACGCGCGAGAGAATTTTACCCTTGTCCATGCAGTGCAAGCAAACGCGCCTGTGCGGGTCGGAGAAACGCTTTCCGCATTTCGGACAATAAAGCGGGCCTTTGCTTGAGTATTTGCCTTTTTCGCGCTTGCCGCCGGGACCACCCGGACCACCCGGACCTCCGGGGCCGCCGGGGCCTCCGCGAGGCGGCATTCCGTCGTGCGGCATATCACCGAAAACGGCGTTTTCGTCACCCGAGAGCTGTCGCGCGATCGTGGCAAGCTCCTCCTTCATCGTGTTTGTGGAGGCGGCGACAACACACGAGCTGCCGTCCTCGATATGGCCGACGAGCAGAGCCGTCGACACCTGCTCTTCGTATTTGAAATCTTTAAATCGGCTTCGGTCGAATTCGTTTTGCTCAAGCACTTCAAAATGCTCCTCGGGGTGAGCGAATTTGAACACCGAGCGTTTCGCGGAAGACGAGAGCGAGATCGAACCGGAGAGCGTGATTATCCGCTCGGCTGTTACGATCACATACGATTCACATCTTACCTGCGACACCGAAAGGTCGGTGACTGCGACATTTTCGACAGCGTCTTTCGATATGCCGTAGGACTCCAAAAGCTCCGCAATATACGGCGGTATCATCGGAGGCTCGGGACATCCTTTTTCCATTTTTTCTTTATCCATGTGATCCTCACATCGCAAAATAATATCCTCAGTATTATACACCATAAAGGCGCATATCTTGTGATTATTAGTTTAACAATGAGTAAATTTTGTCTCCGCGCTTTTTACAGCAACATAAAAAAGCAGGGAAAAGAGTATAATCTCATAGCTCAAAAGAGCATATGGAGGATAAAACATCATGAAAAAAAGAATATTTTCACTCATTTTGACATTCGTCTTCATTACTGCGTGTTCAATACCTGTTTCGGCAGATCGTGCATTTGCGGCATCGACCGGTGAAAGCGCGCTCGAAGCCGACGTGAAAATGCCGTTTGACGTCAAGGCGAAAAGTGCAATTCTCATGGACATGAATACCGGCACGGTGCTCTACGCGAAAAACGAGCATGAAGCACTACCGCCCGCGTCCGTTACGAAGATAATGACTCTGCTTCTCATCATGGAGAAGATCGACGGCGGAAATCTGTCCCTCGACGACACTGTGACAGTGAGTGAAAACGCCGCGTCGATGGGAGGATCGCAGGTCTATTTGGAGGCGGGCGAGACCATGCGCGTCGAGGAGATGCTGAAATGCATCGTTATTTCTTCGGCAAACGACGCGGCACTTGCCATGGCCGAGCACGTCGGCGGAAGCGAAGCGGCATTTGTGGCATTGATGAATGAGCGGGCGGCGTCGCTCGGAATGAAGAATACTCATTTTGAAAATGTGACGGGGCTTGACGACGACACGACGAGCCACCTCGCAAGTGCGTATGACATCGCGCTCATGTCGCGTGAGCTGATGCGGCATGAAAAAATATTTGACTACACGTCGCTTTGGACAGACAGCATACGAAACGGCGCGTTCGGACTGACCAACACAAATCGTCTTATCAGATTTTATAAAGGCGCGACGGGGCTGAAAACGGGCTCGACCGCTTCGGCGGGATTTTGCATCAGCGCGACGGCAGAGCGCGACGGACTTCATCTGATCGCCGTGATAATGGGCAGCGACAGCCGCGACACACGAAATGAAGCGGCGAGAACGCTGCTTGACTACGGCTTTGCGAATTATTCTGTTTTTCGCGCGAACGGCGGTGAGGTTGGCGAGATAAAAGTGCTCGGAAGCGACCGCGAGAGCGTGCGCGGAGTTTATGACGGCGCGGAGTTTCTCGTCGCGGCTGGCAAAGCTTCCGCAGTCGAGAGAAAGCTCGAGTTTCCAAAAGAGATCTCGGCACCGATCGAAAGAGGCGACGTCATCGGCAAAGTCAGTTATACCCTTGACGGCGAGCTGCTTTTTGAAAATGACATAGTTTCGGACGCCGATGCGGAGAAATTGAGCTTTAAAAATCATCTTTTGAGGCTGATTTCGGCATTCCTTTTGAAATAGCGGACAAAAAATGCGGATTTCCTATTGAAAAATTTTGCGATTTGTAGTATTATATAGGTGTACAGATACAAACATCACCGGAGAGTGCGCTACCGTCGCAAATTTGATGTCTCCGGAGGCAACCCGGAGTATATCCCGGCAGCTTGTCGGAAAGCAAGGATACTATGGCACTTAAGCTCAAAACAAATTACCTTAAGAATTTCATCGACCTCGAGGAGGGTCACAGCGAGCTTGAAAAGATCTCGCATATCACAAAGGCGGCGACAGCTCTCGTTCGCGAGGGCACGGGCGCGGGCAACGCGTTCC
>CAYWTG010000191.1:0-3157 GCA_964461155.1 uncultured Ruminococcus sp. | reverse complement strand
ACGAAGAATTCGTAAAGCTTACGGACGCCGAAAAAGCGATGTTCCCCGAAAAGGCAGTCGACAAAATCTATAAAGCCGACCTGTCCGGTCGTATCGATGAAATTCTCGAAACAAACTACATCTTCTCGGAAGACGGCGTTTGTCACGAGGCACGCTACCCGAACAAGAACGGCGACGGCACAGACAACTGCTTCAAGGATTTCACGACGCGCTACGAAGACCCGACAAAGACCGAGTTCGAGTACGACACGATCATCCTCTCCGCGCTCGCCGCAAGAACCGTCGACAATTTCTCGACAGTCGAGGGCATGAAAGTCACAGGCTTCCTCCGCACCGGTTGGCTCGTCGATACTTTCAAGGTAAAGTCCTACAATAAGGAAAACAAGCACCTCACGTTCGACTTCTCGAACAGGCAGTGTTCAAACGGATATTCGCTCGACACGTTCTGCCTCGCTTTTGAGGGCAGAATGCACGACACGGTATTCTTCCACAATCTCGCGGAGCTTCTCGACTCCGACGGTGAGTACTGGTTCGACACGAAGACTCATCAGCTCTACGTTTACGCGCCGAGCGGAGATTACACCATCGCGACATCAGGCAAGTTCATGACCGTTGAAAGCGGCGCGGAGCACATCAGCTTCGTCGGACTTTCGTTCAACGGATCGACCGACGTTGTTATCACGAACCGCGCGGACCACACAACCGTCGACAAGTGCTATTTTAAGAACATCGGCTCGCAGACACGCGTTATCCACTCTAATGCCAAATACTTCACGCTCACAAACAGCGAGCTTTGCAATTTCGCAAACGGCGGTGTTACCGCTTTCTCGACAGGAAACTATCATCTTCTTGAAGAGGGTCACAACGTCATCGAGAACAACTACTTCCACGACTTCGGTCAGCCGCAGTTCTTCTCGGACGCAAATGCGCTCGACATTCGAGGCAACGTCGCATCATATGTCGCGCACAACGTCTTCAAAAACGGCGCACACGGAGCTATCGACTACAAAGGAATCGACAACATCATCGAGTACAACGTATTTGACAACATGATGATGACGACCGACGACTTCGGTGCGGTATACACGCACGGCAGCGTAGCTCTGCGCGACAACAAGATCCGCTTTAATATCTTCAAGGACATCCGCGTATACGGAGTCTACCTCGACGACAACACCTGCGGACAGGAAGTCTACGGTAATGTATTCTACAACTGCGGTTCCGGAATCGTGCTCCACGGCGGTCGCGAGAACAATGTACATGACAACACGTTCATCTACAGCGCACTTTCGTACACCGGAAACACGATCGGCGGAAAGGACGATCCGCCCGAGAGCGTATACTCAAGTGGTTTCTATAACAGCCTCATGAGTCAGAGAGCACCCGAGGGCTCGCCCATGTACGACACATGGCTCGAGCGTTGGCCGATGCTTTACAGCTATGACTTCACTCCCGCAAACATGGGCAAGTATGAGTGCATCTACACGCCCGTGCACACGGTAAAGGACAATATGTTCTTCGCGAAAGAGGCCACACCGGGCGAGGTCGACTTCGGAGAAGCGGCAAATGAGTTCGGCATTATCGAAAACAATGTTGAGTACAGACTCGACACGAATCTCGTATTTGTCGACCCGACGCACGGCGACTACAGCATCAAGGACGGTGCGGACATACTCAAGAATCAGTTTACGAGTATCGGAATCGAAAAGTAAATTCCCGAAAAGGTCGGAGCACACGATGTGCCCCGACCTTTTCTTTTACTCGCTATTGTACATACTGTACAAAATTCGGGGGGGGGATTGGGCAATGCGCCGAAAATAAAGTCGGGTGTTAAAAATAGATTGAATTTTCTGTGACGGTATGCTATACTTAGTGTAACGCGAAAGAATTTCGCAAATTCGCACGGATAATCAGGAAAGGAACATGATTATGAAGAAAAGAAGAATTTTGTCGGCTCTGCTTGCCTTTATTACGGCGGCTGGTACGGCAATAGGCGCGGCGGGAGCGATCAGTGCCGCCGACGAGTCGCCCTACAAGGACGTTAAAAAGTCTTGGTGGAGCTATCCTTATGTAATGTATGCGACCGAGCACGGCTACATGAACGGCATGGGCGGCGGAAAATTTGAGCCGCAGGGCTCTATGACCCGCGCCATGGTCGTAACGGTGCTCTACAGATTTCAGGGAGAGCCAGATGTCACATTCCAGCCTAAGTTCGGTGACGTAAAGGCCAAAGACTGGTTCGCGAAAGCGGTCATTTGGGCTGAAAGCAACGGCATCGTAAACGGAGTCGAGGCGGGCAAGTTCGCACCGAACGACAACATCACCCGTCAGCAGCTCGCGGCGATCCTCATGAGATACGCGCCTCTTGAGTACATAAAGGTCGACTCGAGAAAAGACATCACGGGATATTCCGACTACAAGAAAGTTCAGTCATACGCACGCGACGCGATGTCATGGGCGAATGCGACGGGACTTATCACGGGAGTCACGAAGAAGACACTCGAGCCCACAAGCTCCGCAACGCGCGAGCAGTTTGCGACGATCCTCAAGAGATTTAAAGAAGACGCAAAGTTTGACTACGAGTTCGTATACAACTCCCCCGTATACAGCACGGATCTTGACCGCACAGTCGAGCTTGTCACCGATGCCGACATTTACGTCGCTGTCGACGGAAACGACTCGAACCCCGGCACACTCGCAAAGCCTATCGCGACTTTCGCACACGCGAAAGAGATGGTTCGTGAGCTCAAGAAGACGGCAAAGGACGAGATCGTCGTCGCGTTCAAGGCCGGAAACTACGGAAGTCTCGAGAATTTCGCATTCACCGCCGATGACTCCGGTACAGCAGACGTGCCGATCACTTACACCGCTTACGGCGACGGCGAGGTCACTTTCTCGAACGGTCTCAAGATCAAAGCGGACGAGTTCAAGCCGATCGAAGAGAGCGACAAGTACCTCTTCAAAGAGAATTACTTCGACAAGATCTACAAGGTAAATCTCGAGGGCAAGGTCGGCGAGATCACCATAAAGAACACCCTCTTCTCGGGAAGCGGCGCGTGCTACGAGGCTCGCTACCCGAACAAGGACGGCCAGAACGACTGCTTCTTCAATAATATGACGACAACAGTCGACAAGTATTGCAGCATCGAGCTTCAGG
>CAYWTG010000190.1:0-3193 GCA_964461155.1 uncultured Ruminococcus sp. | reverse complement strand
CCTCAGTCACGCTACGCGCGACAGCTCCCTCCCGGAGGGAGCCTCATGTGCGAGACGCAACTATCCATATAGAAACGAACGTCACATCAAAACTCACGTATAGTCAACCGAAACTCCACCCCAAGTATGTCGCCCACGAGCTAACGCAGCCGGCAGACGCCACGCGTAACCCCGCTAAACGTCACCCTAAGCTTGTCGCCCGTAAGCAAGCGACACCGCCAAACTCCACGTGGTCAGCCGATACCGCCACAATCGCACCCCTACGCGACGTGAACGTAGTGCGAGTGGACAACACGAGCATATCGTACCGCCGCACGCGGTTCGGGAGCTAACCGAAGCGGTCATGCCTATGACAGCGCGAACTACGCGCCGCGCGTAAAGACTACTCAGCGTCAAGACTACTTAGCGTCAAGACTACTTAGCGTCAAGACGCTAAGTAGGACTTTCTTAGTGCGTTTTCGCTCACGAAAGAAAACGCGAAGAGACGCTCTGCGCTCTCGAGCGTGTGTGTCAGGTAAGTTTATAATTCAGCATAAGACGCACGTCAGCGGAAAACACCTCAAACGGCAAAAGTGCGAGAATTGGCTTCGCGAAGTGCCGTGTTCCGCGATAACGTGCCCATCACCGGCTTCCTTTCAAACTTTTTATACAGCGTATTGAAAAGCAAAAGGAAAGTCGTTCGTTTGATCAACAGAGGCGCAGCCTCAACGAAGCGTTAGCTGAAAAATACTTTCATACATCCCAAAGTGCCGCAGCCTCCGCGAGACGTAAGTTAAAACCGCGCGACAGCTCCGCTTACTTTGTTTCATATATCAATAAACATAAAAGCCCCAAGAGAAAAAGCTTTGCCGCTTTTCCCAAAAGGGCGACCCATTTACCCACCAATACGAGCAAGAAAGGATCATTTGTAATATGGATGATATCACAAAAAACGACGCACAGAATTATGACGAAAGTCAAATTCAGGTGCTTGAGGGCCTCGAGGCCGTAAGAAAACGTCCCGGTATGTATATCGGTACGACCTCTGTCCGCGGCCTACACCACCTCGTCTACGAGATCGTCGATAACTCCATCGATGAGGCTATGGCGGGACGGTGCGACAAGATTATCGTCATCCTATATCCCGACGGCTCTGTATCCGTCGAGGATAACGGTCACGGCGTCCCCTCTGAAATGCACCACAAAATGAATAAATCCGCGATGGAAGTCGTCTTCTCAGTTCTCCACGCGGGAGGAAAATTCGGCGGAAGCGGCTACAAGATCTCCGGCGGCCTCCACGGCGTCGGCGCGTCCGTCGTTAACGCCCTGTCCGAGTGGTTCGAGGTCGATAACTGCTATAACGGCAAAAGATATACCATGCGCTTCGAGCGCGGCAAAACCACTCGCCCGTTCGCCTGCGTCGGCGACTCGGACGGCCGCCACGGACTCTTCGTCCGCTTTAAGCCCGACCCCGAGATCTTTACCGATACCACGGAGTTCGACGTCGCGATGCTCCTGACCAGACTTCGCGAACAGGCATTCCTCAACGCCGGCATCCGCATCATCATCAAAGACCGCCGCGCTCCCGTCGAGACGGAGATCTCCGTCAATTCCGAAGACGAGGACATCTCTCGCCTCCTCGCCGCCGCAGAGAATGCGCAGTCTCCCGACGACGACTCCGCAGACGAGTTCGACGTGCTCACCGATAACGAGCGCGAGGTGGAGAAAATGTCCGCCGAGAGCCCCGAGGGCTCGGAGTACACCGAGGACGGCTTCAAGGTCTATGACCTCATGTACGAGGGCGGTATCAAATCTTTCGTTTCTCACCTCAATCACTCCAAGCACGCCGGCCTCATCCACCCCGAGGTCATCTACATGAAAGCCCAAAAGGGCGACATCACCGCCGAAGTCGCGATGCAGTATAACGACAGCTATAACGAAACTATCGTAACCTTCGCGAACAATATGTCCACCATCGACGGCGGTACCCACGAAACAGGATTTAAATCCGCTATCACCAAGGTGCTCAACGAGTACGCCAGAAAATCAGGCGCGCTCAAAGACTCCGACAAGAATCTCACAGGCGAGGACGCCCGCGAGGGCCTGTGCGCCGTAGTCTCCGTCAAGCTCCCCGACGCTCAGTTCGAGAGCCAGACCAAGGCCAAGCTCGGTAACTCCGAGGTGCGTACCATCGTCGACAATATCGTTTCCGAAAAGCTCGCCGAGTATTACGAGGAAAATCCCGCCGTCGCTAAGGCCATCATCGAAAAATCTCTCGCCGCTTCCCGCGCAAGAGAGGCCGCGCGCCGCGCCCGCGAGCTCACAAGAAGAAAGGGCTTCCTCGAGGGCTCGTCCCTCCCCGGTAAGCTCGCCGACTGCAATGACCGCCGCGCCGAGTTCACCGAGGTCTATCTCGTGGAGGGAGACTCCGCGGGAGGAAGCGCGAAGAACGGACGCGACAGCCGTTATCAGGCGATCCTGCCCCTTCGCGGTAAGGTGCTCAACGTCGAAAAATCACGACTCGACAAGGTCTACTCGAACCCCTCGCTCATCCCGATCATACAAGCCCTCGGCTGCGGTATCGGCGAGGACTTCGACATCGAAAAGCTCCGCTACGGCAAGATCATCATCATGGCCGATGCCGACGTCGACGGCTCGCACATTCAGATACTCCTGCTGACGTTCTTTTTCCGCCACATGAGAAAGCTTATCGAGGACGGTCACGTCTTCCTCGCTCAGCCTCCGCTTTATAAGCTCAAAGGCCGAGGCGGCCGCGAGGGCTACGCTTTCTCCGACGCCGAAAGAGACGAGCTCGTCGCGGAGATGGGCGGAAACGTCACCGTCGAGCGTTACAAAGGTCTCGGTGAGATGGACGCGGAACAGCTCTGGGAAACCACGATGGATCCCGAACGCCGCACCATCCTCAAAGTCGAGATCGAGGACGCCCGTGCGTGCGACGAGGTGTTCTCGCTCCTCATGGGCGACAAGGTAGAGCCGAGGCGCGAGTTCATAGAGCAGAACGCCAAATACGCCGAAAACCTCGACGTTTAAAGATATAGAAACATAGGGAGACGGCCAAAGGCTCTGCCTTTGGAAAGTGCAAGCTTTTTGAAAAAAGCTTGACCAAAAACTTTGGAAAATAGGATAGACTTCGTCGAGAATCCCTTTACAAAGTTTTCGCCCGCCTTTTTCAAAAGGCGGCGGGGGTGTGGGG
>CAYWTG010000189.1:0-3220 GCA_964461155.1 uncultured Ruminococcus sp. | reverse complement strand
GAAAAGACATCACGGGATATTCCGACTATAAGAAGGTTCAGGCATACGCCCGCGATGCTATGTCTTGGGCAAATGCCACGGGACTCATCACCGGTGTCACAAAGAAGACACTCGAGCCCGGAAGCAGTGCAACACGTGAGCAGTTTGCGACGATTCTTCAAAGATTTAAAGAAGACGCAAACTTCGACTACGACCTCGCATACAACGACCCCGTTTACACCTACGAGCCGAACAAGACCGTCGAGCTCGTGACGGACGCGGATATCTACGTCGCAGTAGACGGAAATGACTCGAACCCCGGAACACTCGCAAAGCCTATCGCAACTTTCGCACGTGCGAAAGAGATGGTTCGCGAGCTGAAGAATACGGCGAAGGACGAGATCGTCGTGGCGTTCAAGGCCGGTAACTACGGTGTGCTCGACAATCTCACTTTCACAGCTGAGGACGGCGGAAGCGAGAGCGTGCCGATCCGCTACACCGCATATGGCGACGGCGAAGTGCTTTTCGCGAACGGTACGATCATCAAGGCCGACGAGTTCGTGAAGATCACTGACGCCGAAAAGGCGATGTTCCCCGAAAAAGCCGTTGATAATATCTACAAGGCCGACCTCACAGGTCGCGTAGACAAGCTTCTCGACTCAAACAAAGTATTCTCTGAGAGCGGAATTTGCCACGAAGCGCGCTACCCCGAAAAAGACGCCAACGGCACGGACAGATATTTTAAGAACTTCACGACACGTTACGAAGACCCATCGAAGACCGAGTTCGAGTACGACACGATCATCCTCTCCTCCCTCGTCGCAAGAACCGCAGACAGTTTCTCGACCGTCGAGGGGCTGAAAGTCACGGGACTTCTCCGTGTGGGCTGGCTCATCGATACTTTCGAGGTCAAGTCGTATAATAAGGAAAACAAGCACCTCACATTTGACTTCTCGATCAGAGAATATCCGAACGGTTACAACCTTGACACCTTCTGCCTCGGATATGAGGGCCGTTTCCCCGACACCGTCTTCTTCCACAACCTTGCCGAGCTTCTCGACCACGAGGGCGAGTACTGGTTTGACACAAAGACTCATCAGCTCTACGTGTACGCACCGAGCGGCGACTACACCATCTCGGACAACGGAATGTTCATCACTATCAATGACGGCGCAGAGCACCTGAGCTTCGTCGGACTCACCTTCAACGGTTCGAGCTCCATGGCATTTACCGCAAATGCAAACCATACTACGATCGACAAGTGCACATTCAAGAATATCGGTTCGCAGAACTCCGTTATCTCTGTTAACGGAAAGGACTTCACTTTCACCAACTGTGAGCTTTCACACTTCGCAAACGGCGGTCTCCGCCTCTGGGCTCGTCCGAACTACAACCTCATCGTTCCCGGTAACAACGTCATCGAGAACAACTATTTCCACGACTTCGGCCTGCCGCAGTACTTCTCTGAGGCGCAAGCTCTCAGCGTTAGCGACGTTGCGACGAGCATCAAGAACAACGTCTTCAAGAACGGCGCGCACGGTGCTATCTGCTTCAATGGTATCGATATCGTCATGGAGTACAACGTATTCGATAACATGATGATGACAACCGTTGACTTCGGTGCGGTCTACACTTGGAACTCCATCGGACTTCGCGGCAACATTATCCGCTACAATCTCTTTACAAATATGATGGAGGGAGATAAATACGGTATCTACCTCGACGACAACACCATGGGTCAGGAGGTATACGGAAATATCTTCTATTATGTAGAGGGCGCGCCGATCGTTCTTCACGGCGGTCGTGAGAACAATGTCCATGACAATATATTTATAGGAAAGGGAATGGTCGCATATACGGGAAGCACGATATCCAACTATGAGATCGATCCCGATCCGAACGCGATCTTCTCGAGCGACTTCTACAGATACTTCAATTCCCAGAGAGCCGCAGAGGGCACTCCCGGTTACGAGCTGTGGAAAGAGCGTTGGCCCGAGATGTACAACTACAACTACGACGCATCGAGAGTCGGAGAGTTTGAGTGCATTTACACTACGGTTCATCGCATTCACAACAACGCAGGAATCGGACTCAAGGGCGTCGACATCACAAAGCCTCTCTCGTTCGGCGAGACCGGAGACAAGTACGGAGATATCGCAAACAACGTCCTCTTCACGAAGGATGAAAACCCCTACTTCGTCGACCCGACGCACGGCGACTACTCGCTCAGAGATGATGCGGACTTTGTCGCCATTGACTTTGAAAATATCGGCGTAAAGTAATAATTTTGAAAGAAAAGGCGCGAGCACCGTGAATTCGCCCGCGCCTTTTTGCGTTGCGCGAACGCTTTGGTCGCACTGCACAAATTCGATGACGATAATTTGGGCGTATCGCTGAAAATGAAAGTTACGTGATCAAAAAAGGTTGAATTAACCGTTACGGTATGATATACTTAGCGTAACGCGAAAGCTTTCGCAAATTTGCACGGATAATCAGTAAAGGAACATGATTATGAAGAAAAGACGAATTTTGTCGGCTCTGCTTGCCTTTGTCACGGCGGCGGGCTGTGCAATAGGCGCGGCGGGAGCGGCAAGTGACGCAGACGAGTCGCCGTATAAGGACGTTAAAAAGTCATGGTGGAGCTATCCATATGTAATGTATGCCACAGAGCACGGCTACATGAACGGCATGGGCGGAGGAAAGTTCGAGCCGCAGGGCACGATGACCCGCGCCATGGTCGTAACGGTTCTCTACCGCTTTCAGGGCGAGCCCGATGTCACATTCCAGCCTAAGTTCGGTGACGTAAAGGCCAAAGACTGGTTCGCGAAAGCGGTCATTTGGGCTGAAAGCAACGGCATCGTAAACGGAGTCGAGGCGGGCAAGTTCGCACCGAACGACAACATCACCCGTCAGCAGCTCGCGGCGATCCTCATGAGATACGCGCCTCTTGAGTACATAAAGGTCGACTCGAGAAAAGACATCACGGGATATTCCGACTACAAGAAAGTTCAGTCATACGCACGCGACGCGATGTCATGGGCGAATGCGACGGGACTTATCACGGGTGTCACAAAGAAGACTCTCGAGCCCGCAAGCTCCGCAACGCGCGAGCAGGTCGCGGTGATTTTACAGAGATTCAAAGAGGGCAAGAGCTTCGACTATGAGCTCGTTTACAACGCACCGAGCGGCTACAGCACATACACCGAGAAAGAGTATGCACTTGTCGAAGACGCGGATATCT
>CAYWTG010000188.1:0-3244 GCA_964461155.1 uncultured Ruminococcus sp. | reverse complement strand
GCCGAGATCCCGAACGACGGCAAGCAAACGCCGATGAGGGGACATCCGATCTTCGTCGCACAGCACGCCTGCGCGTGTTGCTGTCGCTCTTGCCTCGAAAAATGGTACAAAGTCCGACGAGGCGTCACTCTCAGCGAGTCACAACAGGAAAAAATACTGAATCTGCTCATGGCATGGATCATGCGTGAGATGAAAAGAGCAAAAAAATCGGCGGGAAAATGATCCCGTCGATTTTTGCGTTATGATTCGAGCTGCCGTCCGAGGAACCCCGCCGCGGTTCTGATCAGCTTGATTTCGGCGTCGCGAGTCGGCATTTCGTCATCCGCACGCCTGAGCGACACAACGCACCCGGCGATGTCGCCCTCCGCGATTATCGGCATCATGCAACTGACAGCACCAACGCCGCTTTCGGTGAGCGACACCTCGGCACCGGAATCCTCGGAAAGGAAAAGCGTCCTCTCCTCGACGAGCTCTTCAAGCTTCTGCGACAGTCCGCGATCCACGAAATCCTTCTTCGGCACTCCCGCGCACGCGATGACAGCGTCACGGTCGCATATCGCCACGGCAAGCGAGCAAGTCTTATAAAGCGTGTCGGCATATTGCCCCGCAAACTCACAAAGCTCCCCGATCGGCGAATATTTCTTAAATATAACCTCCCCCTCGCGATCCGTATATATCTCAAGCGGGTCGCCCTCGCGGATTCTCATTGTTCTTCTTATCTCTTTAGGAATAACGACGCGCCCGAGGTCGTCAATTCTTCGCACTATCCCTGTTGCTTTCATTATCAAATCTCCTTTAACTTCAAGTCGCCATATTAGTGTTTGCTCTTTCGGGAAATTTATACTGCGGGATCCTCGGAGAAATGCGCGGGGGATTTCTTGTGGGCAATATGCGGAGGTTGGAAGAGCGGTTGATATTAACAATCAACTGCTCTTTTGGAAATTTAAAATATTATGGGCTACTGAATTATTAGGTTCATGCAACAAAACCTTTTGATTAAAGGAAACAATTTCACTCTCGGAAAAAGGAGAACTTGGATCGGCTCCATATACCTCTATAACCCATGACATAAGTTTAATAGGATTATCATTTAACGACAATGCATTATCATGACTATATTATATATATAGTCGTTTGTGGTCACGGGATTGATGCGGAATCCTGTGTCACAAAGACGCTCAAAAAGCTCCGATGACTCTCGCTTCGTGTTGCAGACTATAAGTAAGCTGTCTACACTTTCAAGCACAGCTTTCGCAAAGGACGGGACATCGGCAAGCGGCATTTTCCCGCCGTATTCGATAACGGTACGACGGAAAACATTTGAAAGCTCCGCGCTCGGTACAACTATATCGCTGCCTTTGCTTCGAATCGGGTGCGCAAGTTTTTCGCAGCACGGCTGTGTCGCGGAACACAGAACAACGGTTGTCGAGCACACATCAGCCAAAAAAGAAACCGTCAAGTTAAACAGCGTAAGAAGCTTATGCGGCACAGACTGCACCTCATCTATAATTATCACGGCGTCACTCAAAGCCGAAAATCTTCTGACCGAGGAGCTTTTGCCGTCAAACATAGTATTAAGAAGTTGAACGAGAGTAGTTATGATAATCGGTGCCGACCAGTTCTCGATCAGATGCAGATTACGTTCCGTCTCGGCTTCTTCATTGACAGAGCGGGCAACATTTGAATGATGCTCAAGTATAATGCTGTCATCTTCGATCATTTCACGTATGACCTTACTGTTTTGGTCAAGTATCGATAGTAGAGGAGATGTGAATATGACTCTTCGCTTGCCGTTCTCAGCGGCGTGCGCAAGCGCAAATCTGAGAGAGGCGAGCGTCTTTCCGCCTCCCGTCGGCACGTTAAGCCTATATACACCGCTACCGCACGTTGAAGCCGCACGACATTCATCGGATATTGCGCGTCGAGCTCTGTTTATCGGGGTGTCTGTCGGAAACTTCTCAAGCTTTGTTTCGACTCTTTCAAGCAAATCAAGCCACAAATCACGCTCGGCATCGCTTGGAAAGACGGCATCATTCATAAACTCAGCGGTATCACGCCTGTCACCCTCGATCACGGCAGACGTTATCAGACGAACAAGGAGACCGAGATAAAAACAGCATTCATCATCACGTTCAAAGGCAGCAAATACAGAAGCATCGGAACCGGTCAGCTCATAGATCTCAGCTTTAGCTTCGCTGAAAAGTCGATCAAGCTCGCCTTTGTCGGCGCACAGCTCCAAAAATGCGGCAACGGCCTCGTCATCGCCCGGGACATCATCGGTTATTCTGCGAAGAAACCCGCTTTCGTGGAACTCGTTGATGCTGTCAAAAAGTCCGTGATGAGCTCCGACGGCATAAGCTATGAGCTCACACGTCATGCACGCATACGGATCCGATTCGTCGTGATAATTCTCAAAGAGGTATCTCACACCGCAAAAAGTGTGTTTTACCGATCCTCTACTAACTTCGGCGCCGTCAGTAACTCGCTCGATGTAGCTCTTAAATTCAGACTTGAACTTTCCCATATCGTGCAGGAGTGCCGCAAGATACGCAGTTTTTTCAAGGCGCAAAGTGCGCAAAATATGCGATGCTATGTCGGCACTCGAGCGGCTGTGCTCTTCACAACTCTGCACCACGCGCTCACCGTTATCGAGCGTTCGTATATGCGCCGGGTAAATTGTCACGAAAATCACCTCGTATTCCGTCGTTATGTTACCGTTTTCGTCATTCTTACTCCCTATTTGTCATTATACACCAATAATAGCCGCTTGCCAACCAAAATCAGGCAATATTGTCAAATATATCTGTTATCCCACAACGCACGAAAAAAGCTCCGCAGGACGAGCCTGCGGAGCTTTTCATTATTGATTTAGCTTTGCAAGTTTTGCAAATTAGCCGAGCTTTGCGCCGTTTACCTTGATGCCGGGGCCCATTGTGGACGCGACAACACAGCTCTTGACATACTGACCCTTTGCGGCAGCCGGCTTAGCCTTGATGATTGCACCCATGAGAGTCTCGAAGTTCTCGCGGAGCTTGTCTGCGCCGAAAGAAGCCTTTCCGATGGGGCAGTGGATGATGTTGGTCTTGTCGAGACGGTACTCGATCTTACCTGCCTTAGCCTCGTTAACAGCCTTGGCAACATCCATAGTTACTGTACCTGCCTTGGGGTTCGGCATGAGTCCCTTAGGACCGAGCACACGACCCAGACGACCGATGGAAGCCATCATGTCGGGTGTTGCGATAAC
>CAYWTG010000187.1:0-3264 GCA_964461155.1 uncultured Ruminococcus sp. | reverse complement strand
CATGAGCTCCATGACCTTGAACCACTGTGCAAAGTGGAGGCTCTGACCCGCGCTCGTGACATAGATGCACTTATCGAAATTGAAGTTATTCTTTCTGTAAACCGCTGCGGCGATATCGCGAGCGGGATAGAGGGATGCGCCGTCACGCTTCAGAATGAGGCAAGGGGGCATACCGTACTCGGAGAGATCGACGATGGACGCGCCGTCGTCAAGCTTCAAAAGTCCTTTTTCGCGCATTATATTGATCTGAGCGTCCATCTTATCTGAGTAGAAGCTCTCGCCCATATAATAATCGAAAGTAATACCGAGCTGCTTATAGGTGATATTGTATTCCTTGAGGCTGATATCGAGGAACCATTTCCACAGAGCGAGGTTTTCGGGATCGTGCTCCTCAAGCTTCTTAAACTCAGCTCTTGCTTCGTCGTTGAGAGATGGATCGCGCTCCGCTTCCTCGTGGAATTTTACATAGAGCTCGACAAGTCCGTCACAACCCTTTTCCTCGACTTCTTCTTTGTTGCCCCAACGCTTGAAAGCAACGATCTGCTTTCCGTTCTGGGTGCCCCAGTCGCCGAGGTGGTTGACTCCGATGCACTTATATCCCTCAAACTCATGAAGAAGCTTGAGGCAGTGACCGATAACGGTAGTGCCGAGGTGTCCGATGTGGAACGGCTTCGACGTGTTCGGGGATGAGTAGTCGAGAACTACGGTCTTGCCCTCGCCGCTTCCGGATGAGCCGTAGGATGCGCCGTGCTCCTCGATCTCATCGAGAATGCTCTCAAATCCCGCGTTTGCCACCTTGAAGTTAAGATAACCGCCTGCGGGAGTTATGCTCTCGAAGACGCCGTTCTCAGCATCTGCCGCGCCCGCAAGCTCGGAAGCTATCTTCGGAGGTGCGCATCTGAGGTCGCGACTGAGCTTGAAGCACGGGAAAGCGAGGTCTCCCATAGAAGTATCCGGTGGATACTCGAGCATTTCGGCGTATTTCGCGCTGTCTGCGGCACCCTCGCCGAAGTCCCATATTTTCTTTAAAGCCTCCGCTATGAAAGCGGCTGCCGACTGTTTGAATTTCTGCATTGCGGTAAAGCCTTTCTTAGTCCTCGATCTTGATCTGCTCGCCTTTTTCGAGAGCTCTCTTGCGATTCTGTGCGTCGAGGATAGAGTGGATCTTCTTAACGGGGTTAAGGAGAGTTCCGATAGACTTGTTCTGGTTGAGAGTGTCTATGAGGAGTGCGACATACTTGCACATATTGACCTCAGCGTACCACTCACGCTCCATAAGCCCGTCCGGATGATAGATAAGGTTGGTTGTGAAACACTTGTCGAAGATGCCGTCCTTGTACGCCTTGTCGAAGACCTCAAAGCCGTTCGCGAACAGGCCGAAGGTTACGAAGAAGAATATTCTCTTCGCACCTTTCTCCTTGAGCTGCTTTGCAACGTCGATAATGGAGTCACCTGACGAGATCATATCGTCGATTACGATAACATCCTTGCCCTTGATGTCGCGGCCGAGGTACTCATGCGCCTCGATGGGGTTCTTACCGTCGATGATAACGGAGTAGTTACGTCTCTTATAGAACATACCGAGCTCAAGTCCGAGCACGGATGCGTAGTACATCGTTCTGGACATTGCGCCCTCATCGGGAGAGATGATGACCGTGTCGTCGTGATCGAGGGATATATCGGGAATATTTCTGACGAGAGCCTTGAGCATCTGGTATGTGGGACGGATGTTATCAAAGCCTGTCAGCGGAATAGCGTTCTGAACGCGCGGGTCGTGTGCGTCGAAGGTGATGATGTTGCTTGCGCCCATGCTGACGAGCTCCTGAAGTGCAAGAGCGCAGTCAAGCGACTCACGAGAGCTTCTCTTGTGCTGACGACCCTCGTAAAGCATCGGCATGATGACCGTGATACGGTTAGCCTTACCGCCGATAGCGGCGATAGTACGCTTGAGATCCTGATAGTGGTCATCGGGACTCATGGGTACCTCCTGGCCGTACATCTTATATGTTACGCCGTGATTGAAGCAGTCGGAAATAATATAAACGTCACGTCCTCGCATAGACTGATGAAGAAGTCCCTTAGCCTCACCTGAACCGAAGCGGGGACACTCCGCGTCCATAACGAACGTCGCATCCGTGTCATGACTTCTCCACTCCTTGAGGTAATAATCAACCTGGTCGACAAATTTGCCGCATCCTCTCATTCCGATTACGCTGAGCTCGCCGTACATACTGTCTTTCATTGGGATACCCTTTCTTAATATGAATTGATCTTTGATTTATATGGTAAAACGGGGTTCTTTGACATAATGTGCCGCACACGCGGCGATATCCGATCCTCACCGGAAAACGCAACACCGGGGAAGAACCGAAAAATCAAGCTCGGTTCTTCCCCAAGTATTAAAGTTCGATACCGCGAAGTATGCGACGCTCGGCCTCGGGACACCAAAGTCCGCCTGCCGCCTTGCAGATCGCATCGAGATCGGCGAAAAGCTCACCGAGCTCAGTTCCCGCATTTTCGACAGCGGCAACACCGAAGTCTTCGATAGCGGTCATAGGCATTGAAACATGAGTGTAGACAAGCTTCTTTGCACCCTTTATTGTGGGAAGTGCGAGAGTTGTCGCAGCGCAGGAATCAAGTCCGCCGACATGAGTGATCATACCGGAGGGATCGAGCATTTGCTTTTCCATCATCGCGATGGACTCTTTCATATCGTCTGTGTTTCCGCCGCTCGTGCCTACGATGTGTGTTGCACCGTAGTGGACGTTATAGAAGTTGAACATAGCGGAGAACTCGGGATTTGTGGGGCCTGCAAAGAAGTTGAGGCAACCGTCACGTCCGAGGATAGCGTCACCCTGCTCAACAACGCTCTTAACGGGAGCATAAACGAACACGTCGTTAAAGCCCTCACCGCCTGTGAGCGAGCGAAGGTATTCAACGGGCGACTCCATCGTTGCCGTATTGACATACATAAGCTTCACGCCCATGCGCTCTGCTTCCTCAACGCTGACGATCTCGGTAGCTCTCGCAAGGCGAGCGTCGTCGATATCGGTAACGACGAGAAGTGACGGACGTCTGTCGCAGTGAACGGCATAATCGACGGCACCGAGTCCCATCGGGCCCGCACCGGCGAGAATAGCGCAGGTGCCGCCCTCGACGATGCCCATCTCATGGACGTACACGCCGGGCTTTATATGATAGTTTGCGTGATATCCGCCGACGATACAGCTCATAGGCTCGGCAAGGCTTCCGTAGAAGTACGCG
>CAYWTG010000186.1:0-3338 GCA_964461155.1 uncultured Ruminococcus sp. | reverse complement strand
CACTCCTCGCCTCATTAAAGAAAACATATCTCGACGCCGAGCGAGCCGTTCGCGTCTTTAAGCACAGTCTCCGCTCCGACGCGCTCTTTTCCGCTTTTTACTCGGACGAGAGTCGTTTTGCTCTCGAATACCGCCGTCTGCGCGCACTTGAGCTGATGCTTTATATCGCCGAGGGTGAGAGCATCGGCGCAAACGAAAACGCGGAAAGCTACCGCTCGGAACAGCTCGAAGCTGTCCACATGATCCACGATCAGCTTCTCATTCACCTGGATCGCCGAATAACGATAGACGAGCTCTCGCGGCAGTATCACATAAATCCGACAACGCTGAAGTCAAGCTTCAAGGCAGTTTACGGCAACTCCATCGCGGCTCATGTGAAAGAGCACCGAATGGAGCGCGCAGAGGAGCTTTTGAGAGTCACAGATATGAGCATCAGCGAGATCGCGCGTGAGGTCGGCTACGACAGTCAGGGAAAATTCACGGCGGCATTTAAATCCTATTACGGCACGCTGCCGAAGGATCGTCGCAAGCTCACGAAGACCCTTGAAGAGCGCGACACAAAGAAGTCCGTCTGAGAGCATTTTGTGACAATAAAGCCTATCTTGCATATCATATTAGCGAGGCACGCTCGTCGAAAGATAATCTTTTCTCGGCGTGTCACGCGTAAAGTGTTTCAATGGCAAGAAAGGAATAGTCATAACAATGGCTGATAACAGAAGCTTCTGCTGCTCATCGGACTCACGCCGTGAGCGCGACATGATATGTATCGACACATTCAGAATACTCGACTCATGCCGAGATCGCGACTGCTTTGAAAACGTCCGAGTTTATCTCACCTGCTGCGGTCAGGAAATACTCGACCGCACGACCGTTGTACGTGCGAAAAGCGCACACGTTTTGACATCGTACATCGACATCACGGAGGTTCCGTTCAACAAGGGATTCTACCAGCTCTCGATCAAGATATATATTAAAATACTCTGCGAGGCTTGCCTCGGTCCCGGAAATCTCCGCGAGCTTGACGGAGTTGCGGTCGTTGAAAAGAAAGCCGTCCTGTTCGGAAGCGAGGGCAACGTGAGCATATTTAAGAGCGAAGCTCAAAAATCGTGCTTCTGCGGCGGCGGAAACTGCCGCTCGTCAAAATCGAGCAATCTTCCGATTGCCGTACTCGAGACCGTCGACCCGATAATTCTGTCATCGAAAGTCCTCGAGCCGCAACAGCCCTGCACTTGCTGCTGTTTTTCGAGCATCGACGAGCTTCCCGACTGCGTATGCTCCTCGATGAGCGGCGAGCTTGCCGACGACAAGAACTCGAACAAACTGCTCGTATCACTCGGACTGTTCTCCGTCGTTCGCATCGAGCGTCCCGCGCAGTATCTCGTGAACGCCGTCGAATACTGCGTTCCCGAAAAGGAGTGCATAGCTCCCGCCGACGACGATCCGTGCAGTCTCTTCCGCTCGATGGCGTTCCCGATCGGCGAGTTCTGTCCTCCGTCATCTTTTCCTCAGTGTCAAAAGGATGACGATTGCCCTAAAAAGTGCTCATGTGAAAACAGCTCGCTCGGCTGAGACTTTCAAGATCCGATATGACGTCGAAAAACCAAGGTCGCGTACAATTGACCTTGGTTTTTCTTTTCAGCCGAGCTCACGGCGCAGCTTTTCAAAAATCTTCTTCTCCTCTCTCGAGACCTTCACCTGTGAAAGTCCGAGAATATCCGCGGTCTGCTGTTGCGACATATCTTTGAAATACCGCAGTATAACTATCTTTCGCCAAAGCGGGCACAGCATACGCACGGATTCCGCTAAAGCCACGTACTCGACACTGCGTCCGAGGACATCATCAGAGGCGGCGATCACGCTCTCGAGAGGCATATCGTCACCTGCTATTATCTCCGACAGTGAATGGATGGGAGATGAGCTCTCAAGCGCGGATGCCGCCTCTTGGACGCTCACGCCGAGACGCCGCGCAAGCTCGTCTATCCTAAGCTCGAGCCCCGCATCGCGAAGTGAGGCTTCCCTTTCGCGAAGCAGCTGTGCCCCGAGCCGTTTTTGTGTTCGCCCGACCTTGATCGGTCCGTCGTCTCGCAGATATTTGCGAATCTCGCCCATTATCAACGGCACGGCATATGTCGAAAACGCCGTTCCGCGCGACAGGTCGAAGCTTCTGATTGCCTTTAGCATCCCGATCGAGCCGATCTGCACGAGGTCTTCCATGTCAGTCCCGCGCCCTCTGAACCGCGCGGCGATTCCATTCACAAGACCCATGTTAAGCTCCATCAAATGCTCCGCCGCGCCCTCGTCACCGTCCGCGTACATTTTCAGATACTTGATATTTTCTTCGCATATGTCTGATGTTTTGCCCATGACACGTCCTCCGTTTCGGATTTATGTATCACTTTTTCATGGGCAGTGATGACAGGCGTTTTCTGAGGCTGACGTGCGTGCCGCGACCCGGTGTCGACTTAACCGTCAGCGTGTCCATGAAATTTTCCATTACGGTAAATCCCATGCCGCTTCTCTCTCCCTCATGATCCGTGGTGAAAAGCGGCTCGAGAGCCCGCTCGACATTCTCTATGCCGCACCCGCGGTCGCGCACGTCGATTTTGAGCGACCTGTCGGAGTACAGGCGAACATCTATCGTAATAAAGCCAATCGTGTTGCGATAAGCGTGTACGATACAGTTGGTCACGGCCTCCGACACAGCACAGCGAATGTCCGACAGCTCCTCGACCGTGGGATTGAGCACGGCGCAAAACGAGCTGACGATCGCCCGCGCGGCGGACTCGTTTACGGAATATGACGGAAGCTTGACTTTAAGCTCGTTTACGCATTCTCTTTTTTTCATATTAGCTTTCCTTTCGCATTTATTTCACAATTTTGATAAGTCGCTCTCCGCCGACAAGCTCGAGAATCTTCATCGTCGCGCTCGTCGGGGACTTTACCGCAAAATCCGCACCGAGCTCACGGGCCTTGGTAAAGCGTCCGAGGATCAGCCCGAGCCCGGAGCTGTCCATAAAATTGACACCCGACAGATCGAGAATCAGCGAGCGAGGGCGAGTCTGTTCGGTCTCACGATCGATTCGACGGCGCGCCGCCTTTGCGTTGTGGTGATCTATGTCCCCGCTTATATAAGCGGTAAGCGTACCGTCCTCGAGCATCACTTTCACGTTTGTATCAGAATATAGCATTTGATCAGTCCTTTCTTTTTTTTGTTATTATAAAACGATCATGGCGTAAAAGCTGTCGCAAAGTGCGATTTTGAAAAATATTTTTAAGGTAAGCGCAAAAAAATCCGAAAAGGTATTGCAATTCGGAATACTTTATGATATAATATATAC
>CAYWTG010000185.1:0-3340 GCA_964461155.1 uncultured Ruminococcus sp. | reverse complement strand
AAAAACGCGTCTCAATGTCAATAGCTTCGGCGAAACTTTGACGGACGTTTTTTTAATGCGAAAGAAAAGAGCGGAAAAATGTGAAGCGGCGACTAAGAAAATATGAATTATTTTTCTCCGTATTATTGTAAATACAGTATTTTTATGCTATAATGTAGACATCGGGGGAACACCCGAAATCATTACTTATTTTAGAAAGGAACACTATCATGTTCTGTCCTAATTGCGGGGCGAATGTCCCCGAGAATCAGGCTTTCTGTGCTTCCTGCGGCGCACAGATGGCAGCGGCACCCCAGACTCAGAAAAATCCCACGACTCAGACTGTAAAGCTCTCCGTCACGAAGGACGCGATGTTCGGTATGCGCGTTGCGATCGTGGCACTTGCTCTTTTGAGTATCTTCCTCATTTTCTTCAAGGGTATCGGTATTCACTCCGGTGACGACAGCAGCAGCTACGTGATCTGCGAGTGGAACGACTTCTTCAAGAACTACACCGACTCGAGTGCGGCTCTTCCCATCACGCTTCAGATCATCTCGATCGTGTTCATCGTTGCGGCGGTTGCGGCGGCTATCCTCCCCGTATTCATGCCCGAGCTTTCCAAGATCAAGTACTTCTCCCTCGTTCCCGCAGTTGCGGCTGTTATCAACATCATCCTCTATGCTATCATGATCATCGTTGCAATGGCGATCTTCGAGGGCTTCGGTGATGTCGGCGCACACCCCGCGATGTCCAGCTGGTTCTACCTTATCGACCTTGCGGCTGTTGTCTTCGTTTCCTACAAGATGACAAAGGCTTCAAAGTAAGCTTAAATAACATAAGACTTAAAAGCTTCGTGACTTTTTTATCGTCGCGGAGCTTTTTTTCTTGACAAAGCGAAGCTTATCTTATATACTATCTTTTAAGGATATGAAATCGCCGCATGAGAAAGCATCGCATGACGGCGAAAGACGGGGTAAATGATAATTATGAAAAGAATCGTAAAATTTCTCGCGGCGGCCGCGGCTTTGCTGATGCTTGTTTCGTGCGGAGGCGTCGGAGAGAGCGTCAAAAACGAGGACGGCACCGTCGGTGCGGGTGACTTTGTCTGCGAGGAGCTCCCCGACGGCACGCTGTCGGTGTGCGGATATACGGGAAACAAAAAATCTCTCGAAGTTCCGTCGGAGCTTGACGGACGCGCGATCAGCGCGATCTCGGCGTTCGCTTTTGAAAATTGCGAAAGCCTCTGCGAGATCACGCTTCCCGACAGCATCACATCTGTCGGCGCGTGCGCGTTTGCGGGATGCACGGCTCTTGAAAAGATCACGCTCCCGAGCGGCGCGACGGACATAACGAAGGCGTCGTTTGAGGGTACGCCGTTTTACGACTCGCTCGGCGATGGCGCGATCGTGATAAACGGCACGCTCATCGACTACAGGGGCGACGAGGACAAGGAGCACATCACGCTTCCGAACGGAATTTTGAAAATAGGTGACCATGCGATGGCAAATCGCGAGATGCTTTCGCACGTGACGATCCCCGACGGGACGCTCGAGATCGGCGAGAGGGCGTTTGCTTCGTGCACGAGCCTTAAAAATGTCGATATGCCGAGCAGCGTCTGTCGCGTCGACATCTGCGCGTTCGAGAATACGGGGCTGTTTTCGGGCAAAAGCGGAGCGGTCGTCGTAGGCGACGTGCTCATCGGATTTAACGGTACAAAATCGACCTGCAGCATCCCGGACGGCGTGAAGACGATAGCTTCCGGGGCGTTTGTCGGATGCTCTCCGATTGCCGTCAGCGTCCCCGACGGGGTCGAGGTGCTGTGCGACTACGCGTTCTGGGGAATGGATACAACGGTGAAGATAAATCTGCCCGCGAGTGTGCGCGAGATCGGTGACGGCGCGTTCGACGGCTCGCCGAGCTTGCAGGTGGTGTCGGCGGATGAAGATAATCCGAACTTTTACACCGACGACAACGGCTCGCTTCTCTCGTCTGACGGAAAATGCCTCTTCAAAAAGCCAGAAAAAGCGGAAGAGTCGGCAGAGTCGTCAGCGGCGAAGTGATCTTCTAACGGGTGCTCTATCACACAGAGCGTGAAAAGTCAAGTGAAATTTCAGGGGTGATGTTGCACAAAAAATGAATGCAAAAATTGTGCAAGACGCCGAAATGATTTTTGAGAGGGAAAAATGTTCGGAAAAGGGTTGAAAAATGCGCCGAAATACTTTATCATATGACTGACATTAAAATCGTGACGCCGTGGGCGTCAGGTCAGAAAGGTTGGTTTTACCAAAATGATTAATGCATCGGATAAGGTAAGAGTCGGTATCATCGGTTGCGGCGGTATCGCAAACGGCAAGCATATGCCCTCCCTCCACAAGCTCCCCAATGTTGACATGGTTGCATTCTGCGACCTCGTAGTCGAGAGAGCCGAGGAAGCAAAGGCAAAGTACGGCACAGCTGACGCTGCGGTTTACGAGGACTACAAGAAGCTCCTCGAGGACAAGACTATCGACGTTGTTCACGTCTGCACACCTAACAGAGCTCACAGCTTCATCACCGTTGACGCTCTCGAGGCAGGCAAGCACGTAATGTGCGAGAAGCCGATGGCTATCAACTCCGCAGAGGCCCTCAAGATGCTCGAGGCAGCTAAGAGAACCGGCAAGCTTCTCACGATTGGTTACCAGAACCGTCAGAACGCTAACTCCCGTTATCTCAAGCAGGAGGCTCTCGACGGAACATTCGGCGACATCTACTATGCACGTGCTATCGCGCTCAGACGTCGCGCAGTTCCCACATGGGGCGTATTCCTCAACGAGCATGAGCAGGGCGGCGGTCCCCTCATCGATATCGGAACACACGCACTTGACCTTACGCTTTGGACAATGGACAACTACAAGCCCAAGTACTGCGTAGGTACAACATATCACAAGCTCAACAACCAGACCGAGACCGGCAACTGCTGGGGCGACTGGGATCCCGAGAAGTTCACCGTTGAGGACAGCGCATTCGGCTTTGTCGTAATGGAGAACGGCGCAACGATCTCCGTTGAGTCTTCGTGGGCTCTCAACTCCTGCGCTATCATGGAGGCTACAACTCTCGTCTGCGGTACAAAGGCAGGCGGTGACCTCATCAACGGCGTTCGCATCAACGGCGTTCGTCACGGTCGTCAGTACACACTTACTCCCGACCTCAGCTCCGGCGGAGTTGCATTCTACGACGGCAACACAACAAACGATCCCTCCCTCCTCGAGGCTGCACAGTGGATTAATGCCGTTGTTGAGGCAAAGCAGCCCTGCGTACTTCCCGAGCAGGCTTACTGCGTAACAAGAATTCTCGAGGGTATCTACGAGTCTGCAAAGACCGG
>CAYWTG010000184.1:0-3365 GCA_964461155.1 uncultured Ruminococcus sp. | reverse complement strand
ACCTATGACCCTCTGCTTGTAAGGCAGATGCTCTCCCAACTGAGCTATGCTTCCGTTTTTTTTCTTTCGCTTGGGGGTTTCCCTCGCGACGTGTAGTATTATATCATAACGCGCTTTTAATGTCAACCCCCTTTTTCAAATTTTTTCGGATTTTTTTGAAAAAATGCGTTTTTGCCCCCGAAACGCCCTCACGGCGGCCGATTTTCGCTTTTTGTGAACTCGTCTGCGAATATTGTCGCGCATATAAAAGAATACGCGAGGCCGCGCGAGAGCATAATATTTTTTCGGCAACTTTATATCTTATTGATTTTACCGCGTAAAAATGATATAATTTATGCGGAAAATAATTATCGCGGCACGATGTGCGCCGTGTATCATCCGAAAATCGGTCTCGGCTTCGGCCGACATCTTATAAAAAGGCGGTATGACATTGAATATCCTTCATATGAAGCACGCCATCGAGGTCGCGCGGGCGGGCTCGCTCGGTAAGGCGGCGGAAAATCTTATGATCGCCGCGCCGAACATCAGCCGCTCGGTCAAGGAGCTCGAGAGCGATCTCGGCATCACCATCTTCGAGAGGACGCAAAGCGGTATGCGCCTCACGCCCGAGGGCGACGAGTTCATCAACTACGCCCGCACCATCATTGACCAGATCGATCAGCTTGAGCAGTACTACAAATCCGACGCGCCGAAAAAACGAAGATTCTCCGTCTCTGTCCCCCGCGCCTGCTACATCTCCGACGCGTTCGCCGAATTTTCAAAGACGCTCTCCGAGCCCGTTGAGATCTACTACAAAGAGACAAACTCCCGCCGAACGATCAATAATATCCTAAACCGCGACTACAAGCTCGGCATCATCCGCTACGCCGACAGCTACGACGCGTATTTTAAGTCCATGCTCGAGGAAAAGGATCTCGAGTACGAGCTCGTCTGCGAGTTCTCCTATTCACTCATAATGAGTGCCGACTCGCCTCTTGCCGCGAAAGATGATATCGAGTACGCGGATCTCTCGGGGCTCGTCGAGATCGCGCACGCCGATCCTTATGTGCCGTCCATGCCCTTTGCGCGCGTTGTCAAGGAAGAGCTCCCCGACAATATCGAACGACGGATATTCATTTTCGAGCGCGCGAGCCAGTTCGACCTGCTCTCGCAGAATCCCGAGACGTTCATGTGGGTCTCTCCCGCGCCGCCGAAGCTCCTCGAGAAGTATAATCTCGTCAAAAAGAACTGCTCGGAGAATCGCAGGGTGTACAAAGACCTCCTAATATATAAAAAAGGCTACAAACTCACCTCGCTTGACCGCGCTTTCATCACCGCAGTCTGCGAAGCGAAGCGCAAATACCTGAACAGCTGACGGTTGTTATACAATTTCGACAAACAAAGACGCGCGGAAATATCGAAATTTCTACGCGTCTTTTCTTATATTACGGCGAGAAAATATTGAAATTTTCGTGTATATATGGTATAATACTCGTGTTTGATGTGCGATGAAGCGGGAGGTTGCCGCAGACCCATACTGTCAGGGTCTACGGGTAATTTCCGCGGAGTATGTCCGAGTGAATCGGGCGCAGACAATATGCGACAGGACGGCTTTTTACGATGAAAGCCGACCCGGAGTCCAACCCCTCATGAGGAGGATTCCGGATTCGCTAAGTCGGAAAAAGATACGCCCGGACGCGTGTTCGTCGCCTCAACTTCAAATATTATTATACAGGAGGCAAACCCAAGTGGCAGCAAATGAAAAGATCAGAGTGAGACTCAGAAGCTACGAACATTCTCTTGTTGATGCGGCAGCGGCTAAGATCGTTGACATCGCTAAGAGAAACGGCGCTGAGGTTGCAGGTCCCATTCCGCTTCCGACCGAGAAGGAGATCGTAACGATCCTCCGTGCGGTCCACAAGTACAAGGACAGCCGCGAGCAGTTCGAGCAGAGAACTCACAAGAGACTCATTGAGATCAAGAAGCCCTCGCAGAAGGTAGTAGAGGCCCTCATGGCCGTAGAGCTCCCCGCAGGCGTCGATATCGACCTCAAGCTGTGAGTGCGGTCGGGCAGATGTCCGACAAAGCCGAAAAAGACTTCCCGTACAGAGCTTTCGCGCGGCGATCCTACTCCGGATCAAAGTGTGTGCTTGATGGCGGCAAGGTCATGTTGGAGCCCGCCGGGTGGCACCCGGAAACAAACGGGACTTTAACCAATAACCTTATTTCAGGAGGAAATGATGATGAAAAAAGGAATCATCGGAAAGAAGCTGGGCATGACACAGATCTTCGACGAGAACGGCATCGTGATCCCCGTTACCGTGATCGAAGCAGGCCCCTGCCCCGTAACACAGAAGAAGACCGTCGATACTGACGGCTACGACGCTGTACAGCTCGCTTTCGAGGACATCCGTGAGAAGCTTGTAAACAAGCCCGCGGCAGGTCACTTCAAGAAGGCAGGCGTAAGTGCAAAGCGTCACCTCAAGGAGTTCCGTCTTGAGAACACAGCGGACATGAACGTCGGCGACGTAGTTGCTGTCGATACCTTCGCCGCAGGCGACAAGGTCGACGTAACGGGCAACACAAAGGGTCGCGGCTACACCGGTGCGATCAAGCGTTGGAACCTCCATATGCTCGGTAAGACTCACGGTATCGGTCCTATCCACCGTCAGTCCGGTTCGATGGGTGTCATCGACCCCGCCCGCATCTTCAAGAACAAGAAGATGGCAGGTCAGTACGGTAACGAGCAGGTAACAGTACTCAATCTCGAAGTTGTCAAGGTTGACACGGAAAAGAACCTCATCGCGGTCAAGGGTGCGATCCCTGGCGCGAAGGGCGGCATCGTGTTCATCCGCGACAGCGTCAAAGCATAAGTCGGAAGGAGGAAGATAAAATGCCGGAAATCAAAGTTGTAAATATGGCAGGTGCCGAAGTCGGCACAATGATGCTTGCTGACAGCATATTCGCTGCACAGGTAAACAGCGCTGTCCTCCACATGGCAGTTAAAAATTATCTCGGTAACCAGAGACAGGGCACACAGTCCACTCTCACGAGAACCGAGGTCTCCGGAGGCGGACGCAAGCCTTGGAGACAGAAGGGAACAGGCCGCGCAAGACAGGGCTCCACAAGAAGCCCGCAGTGGACACACGGCGGTGTTGCTCTCGGCCCGAAGCCCCGTTCCTACAGAACAAAGCTCAACAAGAAGGTTCGCCGCGTAGCTATCGCGAGCGCGCTTTCCTCTAAGGTCGCTGACAACAACCTCATCGTTGTTGACAACATCACGACAAACGAGTACAAGACCAAGGTTATGGTCGCAATGCTCACAGCGATCGGCGCAGGCAAGAAGAGCCTCGTTGTTCTTCCCGAGAAGGACGATAAGGCATTCC
>CAYWTG010000183.1:0-3403 GCA_964461155.1 uncultured Ruminococcus sp. | reverse complement strand
TATTTGACAAAGAGAGCACTTTGTGATAAAATACAGAGTAAGGCTTTACTGAAAGCCGTCAAATCAAAATTCCGATGCGGAAGAACGGAGCAGACTGTGAAAAAACTCGGCTTCGGCATGATGAGACTGCCGAAATATAATGATGAAAACAACAGAAACGTAGATATGCGCATAGCCGCAGACATGATAGAGCGTTTCATTAATTCAGGATTTACGTACTTCGATACGGCGTATATGTACCACAATTATTGCAGCGAAAATATCGTGAGACGTCTGCTCGTCGAGCGGTACCCTCGAAGCTCTTTTACGCTCGCCGACAAAATGCCGACAATGTTTTTGAAGAGAGCTGATGAGATGCCCGAAATTTTTAGGATCCAGCTCAAGAAGTGCGGAGTTGAGTACTTTGACTATTATATGATGCACGACGTAAACGCCTCGAATTACGACAGCGTCGTACAGGCGTTTGACGGATTCGGCTTTATTTCGGAGCAGAAGCGTCTCGGCCGCGTTCGCGAAATCGGTTTCTCTTTCCACGACGATGCAGTCCTTCTCGACCGCGTCCTTACGGATCACCCCGAGGTCGATTTCGTTCAGCTTCAGATAAATTACCTCGACTGGGAGGACGACGGCATTCAGTCGCGCAAGTGCTATGAATGCGCAGTTCGCCACGGAAAGAAAGTCATCGTCATGGAGCCCATCAAGGGCGGAACTCTCGCGAATATTCCCGAGAGTGCGGAGATGATCTTCAAATCCCACTCGCCGAATGCGTCCGTGGCATCGTGGGCTGTTCGCTTTGCGGCAAGCCTCCCCAATGTATTCATGGTTTTAAGCGGTATGTCGAACATGGAGCAGCTTGAGGATAACATTTCCTATATGAGCGATTTCGCGCCGCTCAAGGATGACGAGTATTCCGCGATCGACAAGGTTTCGCGCGTTCTTCGCGGAGCCGTTGAGATCCCGTGTACGTCCTGCGGATATTGCCTTGATGCCGGATGTCCCAAGGATATCCAGATACCTAAGTATTTCACGCTTTTCAATACCGAAAAGCTTCTCGGAAGCCGTGACTTCTCGCCTCATGAGGAGTATTACTCGAACATCGCGGAGAATCACGGAAAAGCGTCCGACTGCATCAAATGCGGAAAATGTGAGGCGGCGTGCCCGCAACATCTCAAAATACGCGATATGCTTGTACGCGTAAAAGACCTTTTTGAAAATTGAGTGCGCGGAGGTAGCAAATGAAACATATAGCAATAATAGGCTTCGGAGTAGTCGGCGGAGGCATTCCCGAAGTTATAGCCTCCTGCAAAGACGGCATCGAGCGCGTTCTCGGCGAGGGCATTAATGTTAAATACATCCTCGATCTGCGCGAGTTTCCCGATTCTCCTTATGCCGATCGCGTCGTGCACGACATCGACGTGATCTTGAACGACCCCGAGATCGAGCTTGTCGCGGAGACGATGGGCGGCTCGCATCCCGCATATGAGTTCACCGTCGCGTGCATGGAGCACGGCATCAGCGTTGTTTCGTCTAACAAGGAGGTCGTTGCAAACTTCGGAGACAAACTGCTCGAGTGTGCTGAAAAGAACGGAGTTATGTACCTCTTTGAGGCAAGCGTCGGCGGCGGTATTCCGTGCCTGCGTCCATTCGCTTCGTCTCTCGGACACGAGCGCATTACATCTGTCAGCGGTATTCTCAACGGCACGACGAACTTCATTTTGACAAAGATGAAGACCGAAAAGAGAGATTTTGCCGAGGTGCTTGCCGAGGCACAGTCGCTCGGATATGCTGAGCGTGATCCCTCGGCCGATATAAATTCGATCGACGCGATGAGAAAGATCATCATTCTCACGGCTCTCGCCACAGGCAAGCTTCCGAGCGAGAGGGCAGTGTACGCCGAGGGAATAACGAAGATAACTCCCGAGGATATCGACGCGGCTGACAGGATCGGCGCGGCGGTAAAGCTCGTCGGAACATACCGCGAGTGCGGAGAGAAAATGAGCGTCTATGTCTGCCCTCAGATCGTCATGAACGACAACGCACTGTCGTCGGTTAACGATGTCTATAACGCGATCTCCGTCAGATGCGATATCACCGGAGATGTCATGTTCTACGGCAGGGGTGCAGGCAGATATCCCACAGCGGGAGCCGTTGTTGCCGATGCGGTCGCAGTGCTTTCCGGCGCGGCGGCGGCAGAGCGCAGAAATGTATTCGTAAAGGACGACAGCGCGGTAGCACCTTTCGAGGATGTGAAGTTCAGCTACTATATCCGCACGGCACTCGACTCTCCCGCAGAAGCTCTCGAAAGCTTCTCGGCGGCGTTTGACGAGGTGAAAGTGATTGACGGAGCGGCAGCGGGTAAATGTGAGTTTATCTGCGGAAAGCTCACAAAGCATGAGCTCGATGCACTTCTTCCCACGCTCGGATGTGTGGAATCCGTAATACGTATATTTGAGTGATCGAAAAGCGGCACCCGATATGCATTTCAAAAGTCAGATACTTTTGAAAGTGCGTGTCGGGTGCCGATTTCTTTTATTTGTTGCGCCCTTATCGAAAATGTTACGCCCTTATCGTAAAGCCGCCGCGTTTCAGTGCATCGACGGCCGCGTCGAAGTTTTCTTTTTTCGTAAGTATGTAATCCGTGTTGAAAGTCGATATCGCGAAAAGGCCGATCTTGTTTTCGGCGAGAATCCCGGATATTTTCGACAAGATCCCGATCAGCGAAAAATCGAGAACGCCCTCTATGCGAAACCCTCTCCAACCGTCATCTCTTTCGAGAGTAACAGGCGGGACGTCTTCCGTGTTACACACAAGTGAGACTTCCTCGTCGGTCTTTCCGACAAAGCAAAATTCACTATCCGACGGTATTTTAGCCGTGTCAGACAGCTTGCAGATCGAAAAATCGTGTTTTAATATTTTTAAAGTCATAAAAGCCTCCGAATGCTCCGTGATTATAAAAGAGTATACCACAGTTTCGATCGCGTTTCAATCTTATCTTTCAAAAAAGGCTTTACATAATCCGTCTTGAAAAAACGCCGTGCGTGTGGTATACTAATCAAGATAAAATAAAACGAAAAGGGAAGACTATGTTCGGAAAATTGTTTTCGGGTCGAAAGAAAGATCCGAACAGTAAAAAATATAAGCTTGAAATGGCAGAGCACCTGAACGGGATGTCATTAAAATGCGTGACCGAAAAGAGAGACGGCGTCGAGGAAGTGATCGGCAGAAGCGGATCCGTTACCGTGCGTGACGGTGAGCTTATCGTGTATTCGAGCATGGACGTGGTCTTCAGGTGCAATGTCCTCGAAATGAGCGTGTGGGAGCTTATGTCTCTCGACGGAGCCGTGATAACAGCTCCCGACCTCGAGCACGACGGTGAGACGCGAAGCGTGACCGTGCACTACAC
>CAYWTG010000182.1:0-3437 GCA_964461155.1 uncultured Ruminococcus sp. | reverse complement strand
TATGCGGTATAGCGGATCGGCGCGTCGGCAGTACCCGAGTCTTCTGCGGTGAACTCGAGCTTTTCGAGGCTTCCGTAGTTACCGGACTTGAACGCTACAACGATCTCGTCTTTTGCAGTCTTTTTGAGCTCGCGAACCATCTCTTTCGCGCGTGCGAAAGTCGCTATCGGCTTTGCGAGTGTGCCGGGGTTCGAGTCGTTTCCGTCGACTGCGACATAGATATCGGCATCGGTGACAAGCTCGACCGTGCGGTCAAGATCCGTGCTGTATGTGGGAGAGTTGTAGACAAATTCGTAATCGAAGTTTGCGTCCTCTTTAAATCTTTGGAGGATCGTCGCGAACTGCTCGCGTGTCGCGGAGCTTCCGGGCTCGAGTGTCTTCTTCGTGACGCCAGTGATGAGTCCGACGGCGTTCGCCCAAGACATAGCGTCACGCGCGTATGACTGAACCTTTTTGTAGTCGGAATATCCCGTGATATCCGCGCGGTTTTCCGTCTTGATGTACTCGAGCGGAGCGTATCTCATGAGGATCGCGGCGAGCTGCTGACGGGTGATGTTGTCCTCGGGTGCGAATTTACCGACTTCAACGCCGTTGACGATCTTCTTCTCTGCAGCCCAGTACACCGCGTCGGCATACCAAGCGTTCTCTTTTACGTCCTTAAATCCCGTCTTGTACTTGACATCGGGCTTGCCCTGAAATCTGTAGAGTACGGTCACGACCATGGCGCGAGTCATCGTGCCCTGCGGCTCGAATTTTCCGCCGCCCATGCCGTTCATGTAGCCGTTCTCGGTGGCATACATGATGTAAGGATAGCTCCACCATGATTTCTTAACGTCCTTGTAGGGCGACTCGTCGGCGGCACTTACAGCACCCGCCGCGCACATTGCCGTACCTGCCGCCGTGATAAAGGCAAGCAGAGCAGACAGTATTCGTCTTTTCTTCATTATTTTGTCTCCCTTTCGTTTTTTCAAATTTGTGACAGTCTTTCGCGTTACGATAAGTATATCACAGAAAAGCACGATTGTAAACCGTTAATGAACGGCTCAAATTCAATTCAGCAAAACGCACAATTATCGTCACGATTTTTGTGCAACACTAACAAGAGAAAGAGGTGATCCTCTCGCTCACCCCTCTCTCGAATTATTAATATCTTCCCATTTTCTCAATGGGGAGGTCGATCACACTCTTATCTTTCAGAGTATAGTCGCCGTGTGTCGGGTCGTTGAAGATCGGATTCTCGTCAATGCCGTAGTACTTCGTCGTTTCCGTACCTACGCCGAACTTGACATACGCTTCCGCCGTGATCTCCTCGTCGCCGAAGATATAGTTGTTATCATAATAGATAATGGTCGTGAAGATGCACTCTTTTTCACCTATCTTCGTTATGTCGTCGTTATACGAATATAAGAGCGGGAATCTCTCTTTCCACATCTCATATCCGGGCGCGCCCTCCTGCGGTAATTTGTCGGGATTTGCAAGTGTCTGCATATATCCCGAGCTTCCGCTTTCGTAGGATGTGGGATCTTCCACGACCTCCTCGTTGTAGATGCGGGATGTGAGGAATGTACCCTGCGTATGCACCTCGATATAAACATTATCGTGGATCACGTGGTCACGGCTTCCGTTGGTCGTTATGCCTCGCGTGCCGCAATCGAAGAACAGATTTCCGTAAATCTCAACACCGCAGGTCGTTCCGTCAAGGTAGATGCAATGCTGGAGTCCTCTGTCCTGCGTATTCTTAAAGAGGTTATAGCGGACGATATTGCCGCGATCCTCGAAGCCCCAGTTTGTATATACCGCGCCGTAGTCCTGTGTCGTCATCATCATGTTGTCAAAGACATTATACTCGACAACGGTGTCTATCGAAGCGTTGAACTCCACGCCGGCGTGTGCGCCGTTCTTGAAATAGTTATGAGCGATTCGCGTACCGTAGTTGCAATAAAGATTTATGGCGTCGGACCACGTGTTGATGAGGCCGAAGTCGTGGAAGTAGTTGTTTTCGATAACAACGCCGCTCGGCTTGAGTGCCTTATAGGAATTGTTGAAGTCCTCCTCGGCGACAATGTGCTTCCATGTGGGAATGATATACATACCGTATGCGCCGAAGTTGTAAAACTCGCTGTTTGTGATGTTCATATTCGGGCACTTATTGAAGTACATTACGTAAGAGCTCGAAATGTTGCCGAATGTGCAAAGATCGAAATCGATATTGTCGCAGTTATCTCCGTCGACCGACGCGTGACCGTCGTTCGATGCGTTGAACGAAAGGCCGACAAAGCTTACGTTGTCACAACCGTTAAGAGTCATAAAGCGTCCGCCTGTCGCGAGTGTATAGTCGCCGTCCGGTTTGTAGACGTAGAGATCCTTAGTTTCGGGGTCGAGCCAATACTCATTGGCGTCATCGAGCTGATCGGAAAGGTTGTGGAAGAACACGGTGTCATCGACTCTTCCCTCGTACATGAACTCGCCGCCACCGCCGGGCTCGCCGACCATATATCCGTTTTCGGGAACATAGCCCTGATACGTGTCAAACGTCAGTATCTGCGTTTCGGGGTCATAGGATTTTACTCTGAATGTGTCAACAAGCCAGCCCACGCGGAGCACTCCCGTAACTTTCATGCCCTCGGTCGTGCGGAAGCCCTCAACTACTTTCGGGAGAGCGTACTGGAGCTTAATGCTGCAATACGGGTCGACCGTTGTCGTCATATTCTTAAATACCGTGTCGCTTCCGTTGGGATTTTTATTGGGATAGCGTGCCTCGTGGCAGATATTCGCGGCCGAGAAAAGCGTGTCGATCTCGGTTTTGTCGCCTATGATATCGGCAATGTTTATCTTGTAAATATCTTTATAGCAATCCTCTTTGAACAGATACTTGTCCTTTTCTTCGATGGGCTTGAAATCCTCGTACGAGAGCGTCGCGCCGTTTGTGAACAGCACCTCTCCGTCGCCGTAAGCGCAGTACTTGACGGGAACGGCGGCCGTTCCGCTGTCTTCCGATGTGAATGTAATATTTTTAAGTTCACCGTAGTTTCCGGCCTTGAATGCCACGACGATTTCGTCTGTCGCAGTCTTCTTCAGCTCGCGAACCATCTCTTTCGCACGCTCGAATGTTGCGACAGGCTTTGCGAGTGTGCCGGGATTTTTGTCGTTTCCGTCTGTTGCGACATAGATGTCCGCATTCGAGACGAGCGGGTATTCTTTTTCGGTATACTGACTGAATACCGTAGGCTCGTTGTAGACGAGCTTATAATCAAAGCCCTTGCCCTCTTTGAATCTCTTTAAGATGACCGCGAACTGCTCGCGTGTTGCGGAGCTTCCGGGCTCGAGCGTCTTCTTTGTCACGCCGGTGATAAGTCCGGTGGCGTTTGCCCACGACATCGCGTCGCGGGCGTATGCCTGAACCTTCTTATAGTCGGAATATCCCGTGATGTCTTTTC
>CAYWTG010000181.1:0-3448 GCA_964461155.1 uncultured Ruminococcus sp. | reverse complement strand
TTGAAACTATCTCGAATACAGCCTGCTCACAGCCGTCAAGACCGTCCGAGCCGAAAATAACATTCGGACGCTTGCGGACTCGGTCGGCACCCTTGAGCGACGAGATGGATTGGTCGTTATACTTGGTGCTTTGCTTTTTAGCCATGAATCAATTATATCCTTTTCTTTTATTCTGCGCTTCTTATATTATGAGCGAAGTGTCAGGTCTCCGCCGTCATCGACGCGGCGGCGCACATGATGCCGAGCTTGCCCGCCTCGTAGGTCATGCCGCCCTGCAAAAATGCGGTGAACGGCTCTCTCATCGGGCCGTCGCAGGAAAGCTCGATCGACGAGCCGCCGACGAAAGCACCCGCCGCCATGACGACCTCATCGGCATATCCCGGCATTGCCCACGGCTCGGGTGAAACATGAGCGTCGACGGGTGATGCGGACTGGATGCCGCGGCAGAAGCGGACGAGCGCGTCGCCGCTTTTGCACTCGACGGTCTGGATTATATCGCTGCGACGCTCGAAGGGCGCGGGGGAAACTTTATATCCCAGCGCGTCGAAAATGTACGCGGCAAGGTGTGCGGTTTTCATCGCCTGAGCCACGACGTGAGGCGCAAGGAAGAGTCCGCGGAGAATATTCCTGTTCTGTCCGAGAGATGCGCCCGCTTCGAGTCCGACTCCGGGGCAGACGAGACGATATCCCGCAAGCTCCACGGCGCGTGCGCTTCCCGCGATATATCCGCCGCAGTCGGCCATTCCTCCGCCGGGGTTTTTGATAAGCGATCCGATTATCATGTCGGCACCCGCGAGAGAGTCATCGCCGAAGCACGGCTCGCGCTCCTCGGTGAACTCGCCGTAGCAGTTGTCAACGACGACAAAGGGTGCGGTGCGTCCGAGTGCTGCGGCGCATTTCTTCACGGCGTCGGCACACTCACGTATCTCGAGAGAAGTGAGCGTCGGGCGCGCGAGATATCCCTTTGAACGCTGGAGATAGACGACCTTTATGCTCTCGTCCGCGCGGATAGCTTCGCAGACGGAGGGGATGTCGACGCGTCCGCACTTCATCGAAAGCTCACGGTAATTCACGCCGTAGTCGGCGAGGCTTCCCGTGCCGTTCGCGCGGCGCGCTCCGCTCTCGTCGACACCGATGACCTCGAGCATCGTGTCATAAGGATTGCCCGTAACGGAGATCATCGTGTCGCCCGGGCGAAGCAGGCCGAAAAGGCCGACGGTGAGCGCGTGCGTGCCGGAGATGAAATTGTGTCTCATGAATCCGGCCTCGGCGCGGAAGACCTCGGCGCAGATGCGGTCGATCGCGTCGCGACCCATATCGCCGTAGCCGTAGCCCGTGCTCGGTGCGAAATGAGCCTCGGAGACCTTGTTGTTTCTGAACACGTCGAGCACGTGCTCGGTGTTATTCAGAGCGATACGGTCAATATCGCGGAATATTTCGGAAAGCTCGCGCTCTGCACCGTCTGCGAGGGCGCGGATTTTGTCTGATATCAGCATGATGTGACCTTTCGTTTTGTATTATTTCGTGATGCGAACCCTTTCGCGGATCAAAACGCGCCGCAGGAAGTGATCAAATCGTGCGGTGCGTCTTTTATAAGGGGCAAACGGGGGATTCAATATGAGAGCGAGAAAAGCGTAAAGCTCAGTCGCGCTTCACGGCGCAAATTGCCGTCACCGATTTCGACGGGGACATCATAAGGCTGGCGTTGAGCGTCAGTCCGATGCGGCGCGGCGGGTCGAGCAGGGTAAATATATCTTTTTGAGCCTCGAGCGGCAGGTCGCCGTAGCCGGGTGAGAATCTGCTTTTGAGTTTTCCGAAGCGCGTCTCGGCCTCGGCGCAGAACGCGTCGCACAACGCCTCGATGCGCTCGTTTCCGACGGCTTCGAGCATATGCGCCACGGACGGTGAGATCGAGGATTTTGCCGTGATGAGGCGGTCGATCTGTAGTCCCGCGGTCGCGGCGAGGATGATAAGCTTGTCACTGTCGCCGACATATCGCGCGAAATCCGCGCTGTCCCACGCGGCAAAGCCGAGATCGGTAATGCTCCCCGACACCGAGGAGGTCACCTCTGCAAAGCAGACGCGATTTTTAAACATCCCGTCCGACATGGCTGCGCATTCCTCGGCGAGTCGGCGAAGGTGCTCCGTTCTGCCGGAGCGCGGTATCGCCGCGTATCGGAGCACCTCGTCTATATCGACGGGCGGCAGGCTGAGGGAAGAAATTTCAACGATGCTCACTCGCGCACGTCCTCAAGGCCGATGATCTCTGAGAGATTGTCGCGGATGCGTCGCGCGGTCTCGGGATTGTTCATCGTGTATATGTGTACGTTCGTGACGCCGTTGGCGTACAGGTCGATTATCTGGTCGGTGGCATACGCGATGCCCGCCTGCATCATCGCTGAGGGATTGTCTCCGAAGCGGTCGACGAGGCTCTTGAATCTCTGCGGCATGAACGAGCCCGAGAGCTTTATCGCACGCTCGACCTGACGTGCCGACGTGATCGGCATGATGCCCGCAACAACGGGGACGTTGACGCCCGCCTCGCGAAGCTTATAAAGAAAATTGTAGAAGAGATTGTTGTCGAAGAACATCTGCGTCGTCAAAAACTCGACACCCGCCTCGACCTTTTCGCGAAGTGCGCGAATGTCGGACTTCTGGTTGGGGCTTTCGGGATGTACCTCGGGATAACACGCGCCGCCGATGCAGAACGAGCCGTCCTCGGCAAGCTCGCGCACGAGGTCGATCGCGTGACGGTAGCTCCAGAGACTTCTGTCCGAAGCCTCGAGCTCGGGCGTGAGATCTCCGCGCAGTGCCATGACGTTCGTGATCCCGCGCTCTTTCATGAGCTTGATCTGCTCGCGAACGGTATCGGGCGTCGACGAGACGCAGGTCAGGTGGGCGAGCATCGGCACGCCGAAGCTCTTTTCGATATTCTCGGCGATGTCGAGGGTGTAGCGGCTCGTTCCGCCGCCGGCACCGTAAGTCACGCTCATAAACGAGGGCGAAAGTGCTGCTATCTTCTCGGTTGCCGCTTTTACGTTTTCGATGGCGGTATCTGTTTTCGGCGGGAAGACCTCAAGCGAAAGCGAGAGCTTTCCGCTGTTCAATATTTCGGTGATTTTCATGGTATTATTCCTCTTTCGGGGCATTTGCTCATTATATGATACCACATCTCGAACGCGCTTTCAAGTTGTTTTTTTGAACACGCGAAATAATTGTCGCTCACCTCTTGATTTTAGCGGCACTTCATTATATAATAACAGTAAATAATACGAAAGGACGCTCACAGCATGAAAAAGATCAAGTTCATCGAGGAATTCAAAGCATTCATAGCAAGAGGCAATGTCGTTGATATGGCTGTCGCGGTCGTCGTCGGCGGCGCGTTCGGCAAGATCGTCACGAGCCTTGTAAACGACATCATCATGCCCTTGATCGGACTGCTTACGAA
>CAYWTG010000180.1:3030-3521 GCA_964461155.1 uncultured Ruminococcus sp. | reverse complement strand
CCGAAAAGATGATTACCCTCGGAAAGACAAACACACTTGCAAGCCGCCGTCAGGCTTTCGCATACATCACCAAGAAGGATGTTGTCAGAAAGGTATTTGACGACCTCGCTCCCAAGTATGCTGACAGAAACGGTGGATACACCCAGATCTACAAGCTCGGACCTCGCCGCGGAGACGCAGCTGAGATGGCTCTCATCAAGCTTGTTGATACAGAAGCTATTTCCGAGTAAGCTTTTTCCCAAAGCTCTAACGCCCGCCGCGTGCGGGTAAGTAAAAAAGCCCGTGGCCTCGTGCCGCGGGCTTTTTTGAGTTTTCGGAGAAGACAGTGCGACGCGTTGCACGTGTGAGCCTCTGCAAACGTGACGCTTTTTCGTCAAATGCGTGAATACGTGGCGTGGCGCGAGTCCCCGCATACGTGGGTCTTTCCGTCAAAGGCGTGAATATGTAGCGCGATGTTGCGGTAGCCGGCACACGTGCGATTGCACGCAACA
>CAYWTG010000180.1:0-2930 GCA_964461155.1 uncultured Ruminococcus sp. | reverse complement strand
TACGGCCGTTGCGGCGGAATTGGCTTTGCGCGTGGGTGGAGTCGTCGAAAATCGGACATGAGCGTGACGTGCGGCGCGTTGCGGTGGAGTAGGTAGCGGGCGATCACAGGTCGCCCCTACGGGCGAGGAGGGAGTGGAGCGTTCGGTACGGCTATCGTTGCTGTTGAGATTTGCGTCGAGGCGCGGAGCAATGGTAGCAGGCGGTGGGGTTAAGTGGCGCGTCGAGGGTGGAATTTGCGGGCGAATCGTGCTGATCTCCGCCGAATGCGTAAAAATGTGGCGTGACGTGGCGCGTTGTGGCGAAAAACGTCCGTGACAGCACCCGCACACGTGCGATTACACGCAACATACGGCCGTTGCGGCGGAATTGGCTTTGCGCGTGGGTGGAGTCGTCGAAAATCGGGCATGAGCGTGACGTGCGGCGCGTCAATCATTGGGTTGAGATTCACCTTGTCGGGACCGGCGATCTCGCGTCACGAAAAAAAGCGGGACGTGCACTTTTCTGAGAGCCTCGGCTCGCCGTGCGCATCATCCCGCGTCGGATAATCGATATTATTTAGCTTTATTCCGTGGGTGTCGGAACGGAGGTGCTGCTTTCGGCCGCGTCACCCGACGCTTCGTCGGTGCGGACAATGACTCCGTTTTCAAAATGTCCCGTGTACACACGACCCGACGGCCAAGAGAAGCTTCCCTCGCCGTTCATGTAGTTGTCTTTCCACTCGCCGGTGTATGTTTCGCCGTTTGCCCAGGTGTACGTTCCGTGACCCTCGCGCACGTCGTCGACGTATGCGCCGGTGTACGTGTCGCCCGAGGCCCAAGTGTACGTGCCCTGACCGTTTTTCATATTGCTCTTGTACGTGCCGGTGTACGTGTCGCCGTTTGCGTAGGTGAGCGTGCCGGTGCCGTCGCGCTTGCCGTCCTTGAACGAGCCCTTGTACACGTCACCGTTAGAGGATGTGTACGTACCCTCGCCGTCGAACTTGCCGTCCTTGAACGAGCCCTCGTAGGTGTCGCCCGAGGCGTGGAGCACGCCGACTCCGTCGATGACGTCATCGCGGAACGAGCCCTCGTAGGTGTCGCCGTTCGCGCAAACGAGGCGGCCGTTTCCGTTTTTCAGCATCCCGGAGAGCTGACCTGTGTACACATCTCCCGAGGAGTAGACGATACTGCCGTCATCAGACACACGCGCACTCGTTCCGTCGGAGTAGCTGAGCATACCGGATTTCGGCTCGCCGTCGGAATCCACCGTTCCGAAAAAGCGGACTTTGATAACGCTCGCGCTTTCCGATGAGATGTACCTCACTCCGCACGCGTATGCGATTATCACCGCCACGATGAGAATGCCCACGGCGACTGCCGCGAGGGTCATCATCAGGCGCGGAAAGCTGATGCGTTTTCGTATTTTGTAGGACTGCATTCCTGTCATGCCTCCCCGTGATTTAAGTTAGGAAAACAAATTTTTTGAGTTGCCGAAGATATATTCGTAAAGCGTGGGGAAAAAGCGGATGAACAGCTCACCGAACACGATGAGCAGAACTATGCTTACGATCACGCTCTTCAAAGAACGCTCGCCGCCCCCGCGAAGGGATGACGGAAGACGAGGCGCGCTCGGTGATTCGACAGCGTTCTCGCCGCGCGGAGAATTTGCACCTTTGTCCTGTTGCGGTGAGTTTGTACTCTCACGCTGTGAGCTGTCGCTCGAGTCGGGAGCGAGGGGAATAAAATACCCCACGCCGGAATCAAAGCGTGCTCGTTTCACATATCGGCGGAGCGTGCTTCCGTTTTTGAGCATATATCTGCCGAACGCGGCGTAGCGGCCGAGGATCTCATCGAGACGCGCGGCATCGAGAGCCGAGTGCGGCGAATGTGCGCCGACGTCGTTTATGGCCTTTATGATGTCGTTTGCCACGCGCCGTCTGAAATAATCGTAAAGGAGCGCGACGATGAGAAGCACTATGGCGATGTGCGTGAAAAACGGAACTGTCTCCTTTAAGGAGTAAGTGTAAAAGCCGTTAAATACAGATAACATAGCTTACCTCCGTTTACACTGCGATAAGCTCGCGGCATAAACAGTTATATATGGCGAGAACGAGCTCTCGCCGTGCGGATGTTTCTTCGCGAGAATGCACACTTTTTATAAGACTCGTCCGATCCTCGGAGATACTCCGAGCAAAGGCGATTGGAGAGCTCCAACTGTGCGCAGTCGGCGTTTTTTTCGTGATTTACAAAAAAAGCTCGCGTCATCACCGCTCGACGGAGATTACGCCTCGCCGACGGTGATCTTCATTTTCGCCCGCTGTGCGCCGCCCCCGTTCATCTCGACCGTGTAGTCGAGCTCGAGCGTGCCCGCGCCGTGCGAAATCGTGTTCTTCACACGCGAGGCGTAGAGCGTGACGGGCAGTTTCATGAATCCGACATTATATTCGCACAAATGTCGACGGCCCTCTTCGAGCACGAGCATCCCGGGAAGCGTTCCCGAGCGGACGATCGCGACAAGCTTCGGCTCTTTCTTTTTGAAAGTGATCTGTGTGAGCGTGCCGGGAGTCTGCAAAAGCTCGCTTTCGTCGTATGTGACGGTGATGCGCCCCTCGGCGAAGCAGTATTTGCCCTCCGTGATGAGATTCGTGCGGAGCGGTCCGTCGTCGCGGTCGTCCTTTTGCTCCATGGCGCGCAGAGCCGCGTCTTCGATATCACACGGCGCGTCGCTTACCTCGAAAAAATCATCCGCCGCTTCGGAAAAGCCGCGCTCGGCGGGGGAGGGCGCACTGTTCGACGATCCGCTGTAGATCACGGATTCGATGCGAAGACGCACGCTCTCCCCGCCTGTCGGCAGAGTTTCTATAGCCGATGCCATATTAAACGATGGGCTTGATGTAGGGGCAATCGTTGGTGTGCTCGTAGCCGAACTCGTTGGGAGCTGCCCAGTGAAC
>CAYWTG010000179.1:0-3522 GCA_964461155.1 uncultured Ruminococcus sp. | reverse complement strand
ATATAAATCGGCGAAAACGGCGGAAAGGCGACACTGCCGTTTTCGTTTTGCGTTATTAAAAACGATTATAGCGAAAATGCAGCTCGAAGTTAAAAATCACTTCGAGCTGCTTTTGATTTTTCGATATTTTCACGTGTTCAAAGTCTTTCGCCGCGGTCGGCACTTCGCCGCTTTCGCGAGCTTTACATATTCATAAGCGTTCCGAGGAAGCTTACGACGCCGAACGCGCCGAGGGTCATGATGACTCCCGCCGTGAGCACGCCGAGCGCGATCATTGGAAGCGAGTCTTTGATCCTCATGCCGAGCACAGCCGCAATGAGCGAGCCTGTCCAAGCTCCCGTTCCGGGAAGCGGGAGCGCGACGAACAGGAAAAGTCCGAACATCTCGTATTTTTTGATCTTGTCGGCCTTGTTTGCCGCCTTTGCCTCAAGCTTTTCGACGATCTTTCTGAGAAATGTCGAGTGCTTTTTCATCCACTCGAAGATCGGCCTGACAAAGAGGATCAAAAACGGTACGGGGAGTATGTTTCCGAGAACGCAGACGATATATGAAACAAGCGGATCGAGTCCGTCTGCAGCCGCCCAGATGAGCGCGCCGCGAAGCTCGAGCACAGGCACCATCGACGTGCCGAAAACTTTTAAATAATTCGATAAAAATTCCATACGGCTCCTCGGTCAGATCATTTCTTGCGCTTTAACGGTTTCGTCGTTCCGTCGGGGTACTTCAGCGAAGTGTGATCGAGAATGCCCTGCATACCGAGCCTGAATTCGGCGAGATATGCGCGGCGCAGACGATCGCGCTCCTTTTCTTCATCGGGGGTCAGCCCCTCGCGCTTTGCCTTTGCGGCAAGCTCGTTGATTCTTTTGAGATTTGAGTTTTCCAAAGCCTAAAGCTCCTTTCGGAATGGCGATTTACAGCACACCGTTGCGGCGAGCTGTCAGATAGTCTTCGAGAATGAGCTTTGCGGACAGCTCGTCCACGTGGCTCTTGTGCTTTCGCGAGTCAAGTCCCGCGCCCGACAGAAAACGGTGTGCGCTGACGGTCGTCAGTCGCTCGTCGTAAAGCACGGTCTTGATATTCGACATTTTTTCAAGCTCTGCGGCAAAATCACGGCATTTGGCACTGCGTGGGCCTTCCGTGCCGTTCATGTTAATGGGATTCCCGACGACGATTAGCTCGGCTCCGATGCGTTTTGCCGCTTCGCACGTGCCGACGAGAGCTTTTTTGAAGCCTCCCGTGATGCATCCCGCGCCGACTGCCATTATTTCCTCGCGGTCGCAGGAGGAAAGCCCCGTGCGCGCGTCGCCGAAATCAACTCCGAGAATAATCATTCCGCATCGACCTCGTTTGCGTCTCCGCTCTCTTCGGCCGTCGCGCTTTCGGCAGTTTCCGCCGAGTCGTTCGCATTTGCCTCGACCTGAGCATTTGCAGCAGGTTCGGCTTCCGCTGCAGCGGCGGCTTCTGCGGCACGGCTCTTGTTCTCACGGTATTCGAGCACCTCTGCGAGCGTCGGGATCGACGTCGATGCGCCCTCGCGCGTTACCGAAATGGCTGCGGCTACGTTTGCCATGCGGATAGCCGAGTGAATATTGCCGTTTTGAATATAAGAATATGTCATGACGGCGGTGAACACGTCGCCGGCGGCGGTCGTGTCAACGGGAGTGATGTTCTCCGCGGGGTACACGAAATACTCGTTGCCGTCAAACATGAACGCACCGCGGTCGCCGAGTTTTAAGACTATGTACTTCGCGTCGACCTGCTTTTTGAGGCGGATGGCGGCGCGGAGCGCGCTTTCTTCGCTGACGGGGGTTATTCCCGTGAATACGCGGCACTCGCTCTCGTTCGGGGAGAAGATCTCGACGTGTCCGAGCGAGGAGAGCGGGAAGTCGAGTCTCGCGGGGGCGGCGTCCACAAATACGGGAATGCCGCGCTCGGCGGCAAGGCGCGACGCTTCGATGACGGCCTCGTCGGAGATCTCGAGCTGGAGATATACGGCGTCGGGGTAGCAGGTGAAAGGATCTTCGAGCTCTGCGGGAGTCAGCGCGGCGTTTGCGCCGGGGAATACCATGATGCGATTTTTGCCGCTCTTTTCGACGATGATCGACGCGAGTCCCGTGGGAGCTTCTTTATCTTCGATAATAAAACGCGTGTCGATGCCTTCGGAGCGGTAGAGACTCTTGAGGCGTGCGCCGTTTTGATCCGCGCCGAGTCTGCATACGAATACGCAGTCCGCACCGAAGCGAGCAAAGGCTATCGCGCTGTTCGCGCCCTTTCCTCCCGGAACATAAGAATATGTGGCCTCGCGATCCATCACGGTCTCGCCCGCATACGGAACGCGGTCGACGTTTTGGATAAAGTCCATATTGGCACTGCTTACGACAAGAACTCTTTTTTTCAAAGCTTACCCCGTCCTTTATATAAATATTGATAATTCCGATAAACGGAAAAATAACGACAGAACCCGACTTTAACATCGGTATAGGAGTATTGTAGCATATATTATTAGAAAAATCAAGTAAAATTTAGTTTATAAAGCATCGCGCGGGCGATATGACGCGGCAAATGAGATTTTTGCCCTTGACAGGCGACATTTGCGGCGGCGCGGTGCGGTGAATATCGGGAGCGAAATGTATGCGCCGAAAGTGTTCGATAAACGTGTTATCGATATTGATAATACCGATTATCCGAATTTAGAATTTTCAAGTCGTGTCAAATGAGGTATAATATTAACGAACTTGAGGCAAAGGAGGACGGCAAATGAAAAAAAGCTCTGTTTCAAGGGCGACCTTGGGCAGACTTCCGGATTATCTGAAAGCACTGAGAGAGCTTCCTGTGGATACGGTTCCGTACGTTTCGGCCACGTCGATCGCGCGGCAACTTTCTCTCGGAGAGGTTCAGGTCAGAAAGGACCTTGCCGCCGTAAGCGGAGCGGGCAAGCCGAGACTCGGCTACGCAACCGCAGAGCTGATAGGGAAGATCGAGGAGTGCCTCGGCAGCAATCACCTGACGAGCGCGGTGCTCGTGGGAGCCGGCAGGCTCGGACGCGCACTGCTCCAGTACGATGAATTTGAACGCTACGGCGTGAGCATTTGCGCGGCGTTCGATTCAAACGAGAGCACACTGAAGTGTGACTCGAAAACGGAGATCCTTCCGATGAGGCTTTTTGAGAGCTTCTGCCGATCGCGCGAGATCCACCTCGGTATAATTACCGTGGGAGAGGGATCGGCACAGGAGGTCTGCGACCGAATGCTCGCGGCGGGAATAACCGCGATATGGAATTTTGCCCCGTGCAAGCTGAAAGTCCCCGACGGAGTTCTTCTTCAAAACGAGAACCTCGCACTTTCCCTTGCGCACCTAAACAATCAATTATGTAATAATATTCAGGAGGATATACAATGGACACAAAGAATTATCTGACGGTTGACAGCGTTGAGAAGCTCGAAGAGGCTATCGCGCGCACCAGAAAAGCTCAGCGAGAGTATGCGACATACACGCAGGAGCAGGTAGACCGAATCTTTTTGG
>CAYWTG010000178.1:1718-3547 GCA_964461155.1 uncultured Ruminococcus sp. | reverse complement strand
AGAAATATTTCGATATCAGCACGGGAGTTTTCAAAACACGTGCTCTCAAGGCCGTCGATGACGTATCGTTTGATATAATGCGCGGCGAAACGCTCGGACTCGTCGGTGAGTCCGGTTGCGGCAAGACCACCGTCGGCCGCACCATTCTTCAGCTTTACAAGCCCACCTCCGGCGATATCATCTTCGACGGACACAGCGTAAAGACGAAGAACGACATCAAGGACTTCCGCAAGAAAGCGACGATGGTCTTCCAGGACCCGTATTCTTCGCTTAACCCCCGTATGACCGTCTCCGATATCATCGCCGAGCCGCTTGACATCCACAAGATGTACTCCTCGCAGGATGAGCGTCGCGAAAAGGTGCTCGAGCTTATGGATCGCGTCGGACTCAACAGTGAGCACGCGTCCCGTTACGCGCACGAGTTCTCCGGCGGTCAGCGTCAGAGAATCGGTATCGCGCGCGCACTCGCGATGAACCCCTCGTTCATCGTCTGCGACGAGCCCGTTTCCGCTCTCGACGTTTCCATCCAGGCACAGGTCATCAATATGTTCGGCGAGCTTCAGCAGGAGCTCGGCCTGACTTACCTCTTCATCGCACACGACCTGCTCGTCGTCCGCCACATCAGTAACCGTATCGCCGTCATGTACCTCGGCAAGATGGTCGAGCTGACAGACGCCGACACGATCTACAACCGTCCGCTCCATCCGTACTCAAAGGCACTCATGTCCGCAGTACCGATGCCCGACCCGAAGGTCGCTCGCGCGAATGTCCGCATCCCGCTGAACGGCGACATTCCCTCGCCCCTGAACGCTCCCTCCGGCTGTCCTTTCCGCACTCGTTGCGCCCACGCTTGCGAGCGTTGCGCCGAGGAGACTCCCGCTTTCCGCGAGATCGAAAAGGGACACTTCGTCGCTTGCCACAGAGCCGAAGAGCTCAACTGACGGCGCGAGCCGAAAGCGTAAAAATGCCGCTCGGACACATAACGCCGAGCGCGCAGCATATACTTCCCCATGAATATTTATTGCCGCGGGCGTGCATCCCGACGGCAAAAATATAAAATTTTATTTTCAGAAAGGAATTCCTATCATGAAAAAGTTCCTCGCACTGGTACTTGCTCTTGTTATGGTTCTTTCTATCGTTGCTTGCGGTACCACAAACAACGGTGACGGCCAGACAGACGGTGGCAACTCCGAGATCAAGAAGGTCTCTCTCCCCACCCTCAAGTACCTCTACAACACCAACGATGCACACAAGGCCATCGGTGAGTATCTCCAGAGCGCACTCTCAGTTGCAGGCGTCAACATGACACTTGACAACCAGGAGTGGGCAACATTCCTCGAGACCCGTAAGAACGGTGACTACTCCGTAGCAAGAAACGGTTGGGTAGCTGACTATAACGACCCGATCTGCTTCCTTGATATGTGGACCACCCAGTCGGGTAACAACGACGTCCAGTTCGGTAAGGGCGCACACGCCGATCTCAAGATGTACAACCTCGACCTCACAGCTTACGGCTACGAGGATAAGGTTGAGAACGGCACATGGGCTGAGACTTATGACGTCCTCATCTCCAGAATCAAGACCTGCACAGATTCCGAGAATCGTTATGCAATGATGCACCTTGCAGAGGATATGCTCATGGATACAGGTTGTATCGTTCCTCTCTACTACTACACTGACCTTTACATGATCAACAAGGATGTATCCGGCTTCTACTCCAACCCGCTCGGATATAAGTACTTCATGTACACATCCATCGCCGACGGTTCTGACGCTCTCTCCGCTTGCCTTGCAAGTGAGCCTCAGACTCTCGACCCGGCTCTCAACAG
>CAYWTG010000178.1:0-1618 GCA_964461155.1 uncultured Ruminococcus sp. | reverse complement strand
CTCTCTCCGCTTGCCTTGCAAGTGAGCCTCAGACTCTCGACCCGGCTCTCAACAGCTCCGTTGACGGTGCTACAATGCTTATCCACCTCTTCTCCGGCCTCGCAAAGTGGTCCCAGGATGAGAACGGCAAGCTCGTTATCACTGCAGATGCAGCTGAGGAGCTCACCGAGGGTGTTACAAACGACGACGGAACAGTTACATACACCTACACTCTCCGTGAGGGTATGAAGTGGTCCAACGGCGACGAAGTTAAGGCTTCCGACTATGTAAACGCATGGAACCGTGCAGCTTCTCAGGCTCTCGGTGCTGACTACGGTTATATGTTCGAGGTTGTTGACGGCTACGCTGCTATGCAGGAAGAGGACGGCGCAGACAAGACTCTGAACGTCCAGGCTGACGACGCTGCTCGCACCATCACCGTAACTCTTACAAACGCTGTTGCATACTGGGATGAGCTCCTTGCATTCCCGGTATACTTCCCCGTACATTCCTCCGTTTATGACAACGAGGAGTGGGCTACAGATCCTTCCACATACATCTGCAATGGTCCTTACACCATGACAGAGTGGGAGCATGAGAGCTTCATCACTCTCGAGAAGAACGCGAACTACCTTGATAACGCTGACGTTACCATGGGCGAGCTCAAGTTCTACCTCAGCGACGACGCTAACAATATGCTCACCAACTTCAAGAAGGGCGACTGGCTCCTCATCGATGACGTTCCCACCAACGAGATCGCAACACTCAAGAAGGACTATCCGGATGAGTTCGTTGTTGCAGGTCAGATCGGTACATACTATGTATGCTGGAACATCAACGAGGATCTTCTCCCCGGCAGCGAGCTTACAGGTGCCGAGAAGGAGAAGGCTCAGGCTGAGATCAGAAGAGCAATGGGTCTCCTCTTCGACCGTAACTACCTCGTAGAAGAGATCGCACAGGGCGGACAGCTTCCCGCATCCACATTCGTTGCAATGGGTATGACAGACGCTGACGGTTCTGAGTTCTACAAGAACGCTAACCCCTCCGAGAGCTCTTATGTTGGTTACTTCGATGTTTCCGAGGAAGCATTCGAGGCTAACTGCAACAAGGCTATCGAGGTTCTCCAGAAGTACTACGACAACATCAAGGTTGGCGAGTAATTCCGTACAAACAACAAAAGGTCCGCGAGACACTCGCGGGCCTTTTTTGCATTGTGGTGTGAGGCCGGAGTACGAGCGTAGGTGAGCTTTGATGCGGCGGAGCTTTTAAACATAGATAAGTCGGCAGGGGAATCGTGGCGAAGTTTCGGTCGATGAAGCTTACGTGGCGAAGCTTCGCTTGATGAAGGCTCGCGAGGCGAAGCGTCGGTTGATCAAGCGTTGCGCGGGGTGAGAGGCGGCATCCCTTGTGCGACGCGGGCGGTTTACGGGCAAAAATAAAAAGTCCCGCCGGGTTGCGCATTCATGTCGAAGACAGACTAAGCGTGGCGGATTCTATCGATTTTATTATATCGGAACTTGTGCGTCGAGTGGAAAAAGAAAGCACGAAAATGAAAAACCGTCTGCATCTGCAAACGGTTTTTACTCAGGGGCACTAAGACTCGAACTCAGGACACGTGGTTTTGGAGACCACTGCTCTA
>CAYWTG010000177.1:0-3584 GCA_964461155.1 uncultured Ruminococcus sp. | reverse complement strand
GTCCGTGCAAACCGCCGTTGCAGAGCTTCAAAAGTACGTGCGCCTCGCCGTCGGGGTCGAGCTTTCCTGCGAGACGTTTACGGGACGCGACGGACATCTCATTTATCTCGACGACACGGCGTTCGACGACGATGAGACATATTCTCTCAAAAACGACGGAGAATGCTTCGTCATCGGCGGCTCGGGCGTTCGCGGTGTGATCTACGGAGTCTACGAGTTTCTCGAGAGATGCGTGGGATGGAGATTTCTCACCCCCGACTGCGACTACATGGCAAAGAGCGGAGATGTCGACATTGTCGGAGTGGATATCGTAAAGGAGCAGTATTTCATCTACCGTGACCCGTATTGGTACACCACAGGCACGAACTTTCCGAACTTTTCCGCGAAGCGCAAGATAAATTACGGAACGCAAAACGCCCCCGAGTACGGCGGTGGACTTGTCGACACGGGATGTCACACTTTCGGAAAATATATTCCCGAATCTCGCGACGCACAGCCTTGCCTTTGCAAGGAGGAGACGTATGAAAAAGTTCTCGCGGGAGTGCTTGCCGATCTTGAGGCCGAGCCCGACCGCTGGTGCGTATCGGTTTCGCAAAACGACAATTTCGGCTACTGCGAATGCGAACACTGCAAAGAGATCATCGAGCGCGACGGATATTCTGGCTATGTCCTCGCATTTGTCAACCGCGTAGCGGAAGCGGTGGAAAAGAAATACCCGAAAGTGCTCATACATACTCTTGCGTACAGCCTAACGCAGAGTGTTCCGAAAGACCCGACGATAAAGCCTCGCGACAATGTGCTCGTTCAGCTTTGCTCGGTCTGCTGCTGCTTTAATCGCCCGCTCACGGACAACAACGAGAGAAACAACGATTTCAGACGCGATTTCGTCGGCTGGTCCGCTCTCTGCGACAAGCTGTTCATCTGGGACTACTGCACGAACTTCAAATGGTACACCATGGAGCTCGGAAACCTCGGCTACGATGTTCTTGCGGGAAATATGCGCTTGTTTGCCGACAGTAACGCCAAGGGCGTGCGCGAGCTCGGCGCGTATGAGACTCAGGGCTACGGCAGCTTCCAAGATCTCAAAGCGTACCTGCTCTCGCATCTTCTGCAAGAGCCTTACATGACAAAGGAAGGATACGAGACTCACACGAATGAATTCTTGCGCGGATTTTACGGCAAAGGATGGGAGAGCATCCGCGCTTTCCTCGATTTCGTCGATCAAAAGGCGTGGAAGATGGGACTCGAGAGCCTCCTCTTCACAGATCCCGACGAGCTCATGCTCAAAACATTCCGCGATAATATGCCGACGCTCGAGGAATATTTCGACCGCGCCGCAAGCCTTGCAGAAAACGACGCACAGCGCGAAAACATCCGCCGTCTGCGTGTTCAGCTTAACTTCTTCAAGATCAATTCCCTGTGGGATGAGATGTACATACACGGCACTGACGAGACAAAGAGCGAGATCGTGAAGATGGCGTTCGACTGGCAGTCGGAGCTTCAAAAATACAATATCTCCATCTCCGAAGCGCGCGGCATCCCGAATTTCAAAGAGATCACGCGTCCTCCGCTCGAGTGGAGAAAATGCCACGGAAATTCCATCACCGAAGAAATCAAATAATATTCATTTAAACGAATAAGCATTCAAAAAGACACAGACCGCGCTCGGTCTGTGTCTTTTTGTCTCTCACGCGGCGAAAGTTTGAAAAATCGATTGTTATCTCGCGTGTTTTGTGCTATAATATACTGTGAGTTTGTATACGGGTAACGCATACATCTCATGAATTTCCTCTACATAATAAGGATGGCGCATATCATGAAATATCTTGTACTTATTCCCGACGGCATGGCAGATCGCCCGAGTGAAAAGCTCGGCGGCAAGACCCCCATGGAGATCGCAAAAAAGCCCACAATGGACGCACTCGCATCCAAGTCACTGTGCGGAACCGTTCTCAATGTTCCGACGACGATGGTACCCGAAAGCGATACCGCAAATCTCGCCATCATGTCATATGACCCCAAAATATATTCAAAGGGTCGCTCTCCTCTTGAGGCTGTCAGCCTCGGTATAAAGCTCGGCGCAAACGACACGGCGATACGTTGCAATCTCGTCACGATATCCGACGACGAGGAAGCTTATGAGGACAAGATCATGCTCGACCACAGCGCGGACGAGATCTCGACCGAAGAGGCTCGCGAGCTTGTCGAAGCACTCGAGAGCGCACTTCCCATGGAGGGCAGACATCTTTACACGGGCGTCAGCTACCGCCACTGCCTCATCTGGAAAAACGCATCCGCCACATACGATTTCGCACGTCCTCACGACATAATCGGTCGCAGGATCGGCGATTATCTCCCCCGCACCGACAACGGCGGCGAGCAGTTCCTCGAATTTATGAAAAAAGGCTACGAAATCCTGCGCGACCACCCCGTCAATGTACGCCGCCGCGCCGAGGGCAAGCGTCCCGCCAACTCTCCGTGGCTCTGGAGTCCCGGACAGAACCCCTCTCTCCCCTCTTTCAGCGACAAATGGGGCGTCAGCGCATCCGTCGTTTCGGCTGTCGACCTCATCAAGGGTATCGGTATCTGCGCCGGCATGGAGGTCATAAACGTCCCCGGTGCCACCGGAAACTATTCTACCAATTATAAAGGCAAGGCCGACGCCGCGATCGACGCATTCCGCCGCGGACGCGAGTTTGTCTACGTTCACGTTGAAGCTCCCGACGAGTGCGGACACCGCGGTGAGTTCGATATTAAGCCTCTCGCCATCGAGAAGATCGACTCTGAGATCCTCGCGCCCGTGCTTGAATATCTCCGCTCCTGCGGCGACGACTTCAAGGTAATGGTGCTCCCCGATCACCCGACTCCTCTCGATCTTCGCACACACTCCCCCGAGCCCGTGCCGTTCTTCATCTACGATCCCGCAGATGAAAAGTGCGGCGTTGAGCGTTTCACGGAGGAAACGTGCAGAAATGCGGAATACTACATTCCCGACGGCTCGACACTTCTCGAGCACATGATAACAAAGTAAGCTTAAAAGGAAAGTTAAGATGGAAAACAACGAAGAAAAGCTCGATCTGTCCGTCGCGGACGGCGACGTGTCTCGTGCGGACTCCGTTTGCACCCGCCCTTCCGCAGACGACGCCGCAACTTGTGATGAAGCCGTGTGCGGTGCCGATGAGTGCGCCGACCGTGACTGCGCTTCTGGTGAGTGTGCTGACGCTTGCGAAGACTGTGCTTGTGATGCCGTCGGCTGTGACGAGGCAGGTGACGCGTGCGACTGCGTATCCGCCGCAAATGCGGATACAAGCTCCGACGACAACACCGCCGCTCCCGATTACTCCGATTACGACGACGCAAAGCTTCTTCACGCCGACGGAAATTTCGACGAAGATGAATATTTCTCAAATCTCGAAGAAAAAGCAAAGCGCAACACGCCGAGCCGCCATGTTCGCACGGTGTTCGATTTTCTCGAAATGCTCACGCTCGTCACGATGGGCATAATCCTGTGTTTTGCCTTTATCTTCCGCCTCAATACGGTCAGCGGCCCGTCGATGGAAAACACTCTCCACACGGGAGAATAC
>CAYWTG010000176.1:0-3595 GCA_964461155.1 uncultured Ruminococcus sp. | reverse complement strand
GCACGTATGCGCCGACGACCGTCGAAACAAGCAAAGCTACCGCAATAACCGCTACGGTTATTATAATTACACTCGTCATCTTCCAAGCATCCGCAAAAGCTCCGCCTCGTCGATGACGGAAACTCCGAGCGACTGTGCGCGAGTGAGCTTTGATCCTGCCGCCTCGCCAGCGACAACATAATTTGTCTTAGAGGAAACGGACGACGTGACCTTTCCTCCCGCACCTTTGATAAGCGCAGCGGCCTCGTCTCTCGTCATGTTCGGAAGCGTACCTGTCAGGACGAATGTCATGCCGCCGAGGTCTGCCGAAGTGTCTGCGACAAGCTCACGCGAGATCTCCGTCACGACTCCCGCCGCGCGAAGTCTGTCGACAAGGTCGCGCGTCTCGTCAAGCGCGAAAAATTCCGTAATAGCTCCCGCGGTTATCTCGCCTATATCGGCGAGCGACGACAGCGTTTCGACATCTGCGTCGAACAGCGGCATGATCCCGCCGAAATGCGCCGTGATATTCTCCGCCGCCGCTTCTCCCGTGTGTCTGATGCCGAGTGCGCAAAGGAGTCTTGCAGCTCCGGCTGTTTTCGAGCTCTCGATCGCTCCGATGAGCTTTTCAGCGGATTTTTTGCCCATTCGCGGAAGCTTTTCGATATCCTCGGCACGAAGCGTGTAGATATCCGCCGCATCGCAAATAAGTCCCGCATCGATAAGGAGCTTTACGACGGAAGGTCCCATTCCCTCGATATTCATAGCACCCTTTGACGCGAAGTGGATAAGGCGTCTCTCCCTCTGCGCGGGGCAGGTGGGATTTATGCAGCGCACCGCGCCGCTGACGTCGCCGTCCTCGTCATCGCTGTCGGTTATGAGAAGCTCCGAGCACGACGGACAGTGCGTCGGGAACGAGAAGACGCTCTGCGTTCCGTCGCGAAGCGATGCCGAAACCGAGACGATCTCGGGTATTATGTCCCCCGCCTTTCGCACGGTAACGGTGTCGCCGAGCATTATGTCAAGTCTGCGAATAAAGTCTATATTGTGCAGCGTCGCCCTTGAGACCGTAGTTCCCGCAAGCTGCACCGGCTCGAGTACCGCCGTCGGCGTGAGGACTCCCGTTCTTCCGATCTGAAGCTCAATGTCGACAAGGCGCGTCGTCTTTTCTTCGGGAGGATATTTAAATGCGACAGCCCATTTCGGCGTGCTCGTGCCCTCTCCGAGAAATCTTCTCATCTCGAGCGAATTTATCTTGACCACCGCGCCGTCGATGCCGTAAGGCAGTCCCTCGCGGGAGTTTCCGATTTTCTCAATGACATCGATTACGTGCTCCGCGTCCGCGCGGCATATCTCGGCGGGAATAACCTTAAAGCCGAGCTCACCCATGCGGCTGACCGTTTCTCCGTGCGTTTCGGGCGAGTGACCGTCCTCGTAAAGCGAGCCTGTCTGATAGTTAAAAACGAATATCGAAAGGCCGCGGCCCGCGCTCTCCGCGCTGTCAAGTCTTCTGAGACTTCCGGCAGCGGCGTTTCTCGGATTCGCCCACAGCTTCTCTCCGAGAAGCTCACGCTCGGCATTGAGCTTTTCAAAGCTGTCGCGAGGCATATACACCTCTCCACGCACCGTAAGATCGACAGGGGATGTCAAAGTCTTCGGCACGTCGCCGATGACGCGCACGTTGTCGGTCACGTTTTCGCCGACCGCTCCGTCGCCGCGAGTCGCACCTACGGACAGTGCGCCGTGAACGTATTCGAGCGATACCGAAAGGCCGTCGATCTTCGGCTCGACCGAAAACTCGATCTTCTCTTTTTTATAGCCGCCCTCGACAAGAGCTGCAGTCACTCTCTCGATAAACGCGCGAAGCTCGTCAAAGTCGAACACGTCCGTGAGGCTTCCCATCTTCACCGCGTGGCGCACTTTCGCGAATTTTTCGGACGCGCGTCCGCCGACTCTGTGCGTCGGTGAATCCGCCGCGTCAAGCTCGGGGAATGCGGCTTCGAGATTTTTCAGCTCCTCAAAGAGCATATCGTATTCAAAGTCCTCGATCTCGGGTGAATCGAGATTGTAGTATCTGTCGGAGTGATAGCGAAGGCTCTCTCTAAGCTCACTTACGCGGGCTTTTGCCTCCGATGGGCTCATATTTGTTTTCAAGCGATATTTTCCTCCGATATCATTTGTTGTGAGTTATCAATACTCAAAGGATCCCCAGCTCGGCGTGTAGTCCGAAACCGCGGAGCTTCTCTCCTGACCGTACCCTGTAAATCCGAGGGAGTCTGCGAGAGCCGCCACGCTGTCGTATTCAAAGCTCGTTACGCGTCGGCGAAGCGAACGCGACAGCTTCTCGTCGGCGCAGGAGGCGAAAAACTCGGGCGTGTACTGGCTCATAAGCGAAAGTATCACGCGACGCTCAAGTCCCGCCTCTGCCATTGCTCGAAGCACCGCTTCGCTGTCACGGCGACACCCGGGGAGCACCATGTGTCGCACGATGACTCCTCGGCGAAGCTTATCGCCGTCAAAGTCGGGCTCGCCCATGAAGCGAACCATCTCGCAAAGCGACGCGAAAGCTTTTTCAAAATAGTCGGGAGCGGAGGAAAGCGTCGCGGACAGTTCAGACGAAAAATATTTCATATCCGTAAGAAATATATCGACCGTCCCGTCAAGACGGCGAATATTCTCCGTGCTCTCATAGCCGCCCGTGTTCCATACCACGGGTAGCGTCAGCCCGCCGTCGCGTGCGATGGCGACCGCCTCGATCACGGAATCCGTATACTGCGTCGGTGATACAAGGTCGATACAGCACGCGCCGCGCTGCTCAAGGCGAAGAAACTCCGCCGCAAGCTCTTCGACGCCGAATATTCTCTCGCCCGCAAAATGCCCGTCTGCGCCTTTTTTCGATATCGCGGCGTTTTGACAGTATACGCATCCAAGCGAACATCCGCAAAAGAACACGCCCCCGCTTCCCTCTCCCGTGCATATGCAAGGTTCTTCAAAGCGGTGGAGCATTATTCGCGAAATTTTTATCTCATCCGTGCATCCGCACGCGCCCGCGCGGCGATGTCGATCGACACCGCAGGCACGCGGGCATAAGGTGCAGTTCATCTGTTGTTTATCATGTCGTGCTTGAGCTGCCACAGCTTCTCGGAAAGGTCGACGTAGTAGCTGTGAGGATTCTCGAATCTGAGCACCTCATCCCACATCGTGGCAAGCTCTCTCTTGCAGTGCTCCTGAACCTCGGAAAGCTCGGGGAAGTTATATACCTGCTCACCGTTTTTGAATATCGGCACGGAAAGCTCGCGCGCGGTGTAGTTTTCGAGCTTCTTACGCTTCCATGTGTACTCGGGGTCGAATATCTCCATCGGACCATCGTGGTCGACCGTCTCGCCGTCGAGGCAGATAAGGTCGGCTATCGCCTTGCCCGTCTCATTTGAGTAGAAGCGGTACGTCTTCTTAAAGCCGGGGTTCGTGATCTTTTCGATATTTTCGCTGATCTTGATCTTAGGTGTGATCACGCCGTTCTCCTCAGTCGCGGCAAGCTTATATACCGCGCCGAAAACAGGTGCGCTCTTTGCGGTGATAAGTCTCTCGCCGATACCGAACGCGTCGATCTGCGCGC
>CAYWTG010000175.1:0-3601 GCA_964461155.1 uncultured Ruminococcus sp. | reverse complement strand
CACCTCTTCACAAGCGCGGATACCGTCCCGAAAGCGTAACGGCTCCTCTGCGCGAGACGCTTGCGGCGGCTCTTGTGAAAATTTCCCGTCCGCGCGAGGATGTGTTGCTTCGCGACCCGTTCTGCGGCTCGGGCACGATCGCCATTGAGGGCGCAATGATGATGAAAAACATAGCTCCCGGAATCGCCCGCACTTTCTCGGCCGAAAAATACGGATTTCTTCCCGACGATATTTGGAAAGAAGCTCGCGATGAGGCGAAAAGCCTCGTAAAAGAAGACTCCCACTTTGAAGCTCTCGGCTCGGATATAGATCCCGACTGCATCAGAGTCGCTGAGGCCGCCGCTCGTCGCGCAGGCGTCGCCGACGCCGTAAAGTTCCGAACGGAAAACGCGCTCGAGATCTCAAAGGAAGACCGACGCGGCACTATCGTGACGAATCCACCGTACGGAGAAAGACTGCTCACCGAGGAGGAAGCCTTTGAGCTTTACCGCGCGATGGGAGAGCACTTCAAATCTCTCGTCCCGTGGCAGTTTTACATCCTCACGCCGTGCGAAAGCTTCCCGCGCCTGTTCGGACGTCGCGCTGACAAGATACGCAAGCTCTACAACGGCATGATACCGTGCTATCTTTATCAGTTCTTCAAAAACGATAAAAAATCAAAGTGATTATGAAAGAAAATATCAAAACGGTATTTCACCGTAAGTTTGACGCCGTGAAAGCTTTTTTCTCACGCTTTGTGACAACACCTCAGCCGAAGCTCACCTGTCCGAAAAGCGCGCCGTGTCGCACGGCCTTTCGCGTCTGCTCATTCGTGCTTTGGCTTTTGTTCCCGCTTTTTTGCTTTCTCTCGGGTGAATATATATGCTTCATCCGTCCGAGCGAGTCGCCGCTCTCACAGTCCGCTCTTTCGCACACGGCTGATCTGTTCCTAAATAATCTCCCGGTCGTGCTCCTTGTGCTCGGTGCACTCTATATTCTTTCGCTGATCGTATCATTTTTCGCTAAAAGGCTCTGGATCTCTTGCGCCGTCATCGGACTTATGAGCTTTTGCTTTTCCGTCGCAAGCTTTTTTAAATATCAGGTCACGGGTGAGTACTTCTACCCTCTCGATCTTTTGCAGGCGGGAAACACGGGACTGCTCGTTGACTACATAAACACAGATATTCCTCCGTCAATTGTGATAATCGGAGTCATTCTCGTGCTCTCTGTCGTCTTCATCGCGCTCTCGCGCATCAGCGTCCCGCTTAAATGGAGCACCCGCGTCCCCGCGGCACTTATCGTCACGCTTGCACTGCTTTTGACTTATGCTGTGCCCGAAAACGCGGCCGCACTCGTCGAGCACGCGGATATGAGCTTTGACGAGCTGTCGGACGGCGTAAAAAACACCTCCGAAAACGGCTTTTACGGTGCACTCGCGCTCAGTCTGCTCTCCGAGGCCGCAAGCATCCCCGACGAATACTCCGAGGCGACCGTCAACGGCATTTTGTCGCGTTATGAGTATACCGAAGCCGGAGAGAGCTTTACAAAGCCCAATGTCATCGTGATACTTCAGGAGAGCTTTTGGGATCTGCGTGAGCTTCCGAACTGCGAGTTTTCGAAAAATCTGCTTGAGTGCTATGACGAGATCACCTCGCGTGACGGCGTGTACAGCGGACAAATGCTCTCTCCGACATTCGGCGGCGGCACGGTGCACCCTGAGTTTGAGCTTTTGACCGGACTTACCTCCGCATATCTGCCGAGCGGCTCGATCCCTTATCAGTTCGTCGACGCGCCGCTTGAAAGCTATCCGTCACTTTTAAAATCGCTCGGATATAAAACTCTCGCTGTACACCCGTATCTCTCGAGCTTCTACGAGAGGAACGAAACATATCCCCTGCTCGGCTTCGACGATACTCTCTTTATCGAAGACCTTGAAGAGATCGACTCACTTGAGCTCGTTCGGCGCGGAGATTTCGTATCGGACGACAGCTTTGTCGACTGCCTTGAATATTTCATCGAGCAAAGCGACGAACCGCTGTTTTTGTTCGGAATCTCGATGGAAAGCCATCAGCCGTATGAAAGCAAGTTCAAAAGCGACGAGCTGACTGTCAGCGTAAATTGCGATCTCGACGACGAGCTTTCAAACATACTTACGCAGTATGCGCAGTGCTTATATGATGCTGACCGCTCTCTCGGCCGCCTCGCCGATTATGTAGACTCCCTTGAAGAAGACACGATCCTCGTCGTATTCGGTGATCACGCGCCGTCTCTCGGCAGTGACAAGGCCGTGTACAGGCAAACGGGATTTATCTCCGAGGAGGGGCTCACTGAGGACGACACGGAACGAATTTTAAAAACGCCTTTCTTCATCATGACGAATTTTGAAAGTGCCGAGTCGACGATGCTTGAAGTCGGAAAGAGCAATCTCATCTCGCCGTACAACCTTTTGAACGCGGCACTCGAGCTTGCGGACGCGCCCGAAACCAAGCTCATGGCATTTTTGAAAGACTACGCAGAAGTCTGCCCCGCTTACAGCGTGAAGCTCAAAGGCAAGTATAAAGCATCCGCCGAAAGCTGCATTATGTCTCACAAGTTCTTATCCTACGACCGTCTGCGCGGCGACGGATATTCTCTCTCGGGTGAATAATTTCGCGCACTCCCGCCGAATACTTTTCGTGAAAGTATTTGACGGGAGTAATTTTTATGGAAAAGGAACTTCGCCTCGGAGAAGATTTCGCGCACAACGAAAAATATCTTGAACACGTTCTCCGCGTCGGAGAAAGCTTTGATCTGACAAAACGAGAGCTGACGATCGCAGGCCGCCCCGCCGTTATGTACTATATCGACGGATTTATCAAAGCCGAGATGATGCAAAAGCTTCTCTTACATTTGGTAAGCCTCACAGAGCTCGGATGCGGCGACGCGCATTCTGCCGCAGAGGCCGCGAAAAACGCCGTGCCGAGCATCGAGATCGAGATCACCGACGACACGGACAGGATCGTTTTCTCCGTCATGAGCGGATGTACTGCGTTTTTGTCGGAATGCTTCGGCTCTCACGCTCTCATCATCGACGCTCGGACATACCCGACCCGAAGCATCGTCGAGCCGGACAACGACCGCGTGCTCCGAGGAAGCCGTGACGGATTCGTCGAGACGCTGATATTCAACACCGCAATGCTTCGCCGACGCATACGCGACACCTCGCTTACAATCAAATATATAAATGCAGGAAAACGCACTCGGACGGATATGGCACTTTGCTATATGGAAGACTCCGCCGATATGAAATACGCTACAGAGCTCATGCGCCGCCTTGAAAATCTAAATACCGACTCCATCGCGCTCGGACATCAAAGCATCGCCGAGTCTCTCATCCGTGACAGGTGGTATAATCCTTTCCCGAAAATACGCTCGACCGAGCGTCCCGACGCCGCCTGCGCGACACTGCTCGAGGGTGGGATAATCTTACTCTGCGACAACAGCCCCGAGGCTATGATCTTCCCGAGCTGTATTCTCGATTTTTTGCAGGAGACCGACGACTATTATCTCCCACCTCTCACGGGAAGCTATCTCAGGATAGTCCGTCACGCGATCTTCTGGCTTGCGATGATCCTCACTCCAC
>CAYWTG010000174.1:0-3634 GCA_964461155.1 uncultured Ruminococcus sp. | reverse complement strand
GGTAAGGGCTATGCCGGCTGGCTCGCATGGGGCTCGTTCTTCGGACCCGACAGCGAGAACAACGCGGGCGTAACAGAGCACAACACAATGGCTCTCAAGAACTACAACGGCGCGGACTACAGCATCAGCATTCCCGCGACCGATGCAGCTCCCGACTTCAACGAAGTTATCAACTCCTGCACATGGGGCGCACCCACCGCTACACTCGAGAGCGGCAAGGGCAACGCGATCCTCGCAAACTACGAAAAGACGGCCGAGGACATCAAGGCTGACGTTTACTTCAAGTACGACAGCACAAAGCTTTATGTCGGTGTTGTCTCCGCAGACTCCGATCTCCGCGGTGACGGCGATACATGGAAGGGTGACGGCGTTCAGTTCCGCATCAACTCCGGCACAGAGATGGGCGAGTTCTTCGACATCTATGTAACACTCGACGGCACAAATGCTGCATCCCACGCAGGCTCGAACTCCAACACGATCGATAGTATCGATCAGAATATCATCATCGCAGACGGTAAGCTCAATGTTATGTTCGCAATTCCGTTCTCCGAGCTCGGCATTACTCCCGCCGAGGGCGAACTCCTTGCGTTCAACATGATCCGTATCTCCGGTACTAAGGATTCAAGCTATGCGGGCTGGCTCGCATGGGGCGCATTCTTCGGTGCCGACAGCGAGAACAACCCCGGCCTTATGAACTGCAATGTCATAAAGCTCGACGCCAAGGAAGCTGCAGCTCCCGCTCACACCCCCACAACAGACGCAAAGGTTGATCCCGACTGCGAAAAGACAGGTCTTGCCGAGGGCTCGCACTGCTCCGTTTGCGGTAAAGTCATCACCGCTCAGCAGACAGTTGACGCGCTCGGACACGACTTCTCCGAGGAGTGGACGATCGATACCGAGGCGACTCTCGAGGCCGCGGGAAGCAAGTCTCACCACTGCTCGAGATGCGATGCGAAGTCCGACGTTACCGAGATCCCGCGCCTCAAGGATTCCGCCGAGACATTCTCCGACGTTAAGAAGAAGAGCTGGTTCAAGGACGCTGTTGACTTCGTTCTCAACGAGGGTCTTATGGACGGCATGGGCGACGGCAAGTTCGCTCCCGACGCTTCGACCGAGAGAGCACAGCTCGTCACCATCCTTTGGAGACTCGCAGGTTCTCCCGATGTAACCGATGCAACTCCCTTTACCGACCTCAAGCAGGATTGGTACAAGACAGCCGTTGCATGGGCATACAAGAATAACATCGTAAAGGGCATCACGGATACAGAGTTCGGCCCGAACGAGCCTGTTACACGTCAGCAGATCGCGGCTATTCTCTACAGATACTGCGAGTTTGCGGGAATCGACGTCACAGCAAGAGCAGAGCTCGACTTTATCGATGCTTCCAAGGTTCAGGCGTATGCGGTTGACTACATGAAGTGGGCATTCGCAGAGGGACTCATCACCGGTACAAAGGATAAGATGGGCGTCTTCAAGCTTGACCCCAAGGGCGATGCAACACGCGCTCAGATCGCGACGATCCTCATGAGATTCTGCTCTGAGGAAGTTGCAAAGTAAAAAAGCCGACAATGGCCGAAAACGGGATATCAAGCGTGGCGCGGCGAAAGCCGAAGATGCGAGATAAACCGCAGACGTGCCGAAAACGGCAATAATGCGAAACGATCACAGCGGGTGTCCGGTGAAAAGCCGAGCACCCGCTTCGCTTTTCTTGCCGAGAGCGGAATACAGTGCCGTGCGAGCGCGTGCGTGCCCGATGCGTCGGTTGCCTCGGGGAAAAACGGAAAGTTTTCAATGCTCGACAAGGAAAAGTTTCTCGACGTTTCGCGCACAAAAAAAACGACCCGAGCCAAAAGTATACGCCCCGATTTCATTTGGTTGCGGCGAACGGCGACAAGCCTGTGCAAAACGAAAAAGTTTTCAACATCTCATAAGGAAAAGCTCACGGAGCCTTATGTGCACAAAAAATCAGACCGAGCAAAAAAAGCGATCGGTCTGATTTTTTTTACTTGAAATCCTTATTTGTCTTCTTCATGCACAACGCAGCTTGCCCAGAATCCGCTTTTCAGCATCGGGAGCGCGATCGAGAGCTTGATTATGTCGGAAAACTGGACGATGAAATAAATCATCGGAACAGTGAGCGACGTATGTCGGCAAAGAATAAGCGAAAGCACGACGGGGACGCACCAGGTGTAGACGCTGTCGAATAGAAACGTAATGAGCGTCTTTCCACCGGAGCGGATCGTGAAATACGATACGTGGACGAACGCGTGGATCGGAAGGGACGCACCCGCGATCATCATCAGTCGCGAAACAAGCGTGCGAACCTCGTCCGAAACATTGTAAAGAAGCGGCACAAGCGGCGACATCGCGACGAGCAGAAGGCCGATACCTATGTGCAGTATGAGAGTGAACGTGATGAGCTTCACGGAATCGGCTTTGGCACCGTCGGTGTCTCCCGTACCGAGCTTCTGCCCGAGAATTATCGAAACCGCGCTGCCCATGGCGAACATGACGACGCAGAAAAGTTGCCAAACGGTCTGGTTTATCTGTATCGCTGCGATAACATCAAGGCCACGCGTCGAATAGTTCAGATTTATAAAAGTCGTGCCGAGAGCCCAGAGTACCTCGTTTGCGAGAAGCGGAGTGCCGGTGACGAGAACGCGGCGGGCAAAATCGAGCGGAATGCGAACGGACTTGTAAATGCCGCGCAGAAAATCAAATCGATCGAGACGACGGTGAGTGTAAATTACAATATAGAGCATCTCGACAAATCGCGACATCACGGTCGCTATGGCCGCACCCTTGACGCCGAGCGCGGGAAAACCGAGCTTTCCGAAAATGAGAAGATAGTTGAAAGTCATGTTGACGGCAACGGCAACGGAGCTTGCGATCATCGGCGGAAGCGTAACTCCGCAGTCCTTGAGCGTGCCCGAATAAATTTGAACTATCGCAAACGGGACGAGTCCGACGAGCGTGACCGAGAGATATTCGCGTGCAAACTCAAGCGCGAGCGCAATGTCGTCGGCTGAATTTGCTTCGCTTTTCAAAAACGGCATGATAAGTTCATCGGGAAACGCGGCGAGCACGGCGATGAAGATCGCGGTGAGCGCGAGAGTCGAGACGAGCTTGAAGCGGAAAGTGTTCCGAAGACCGTCGCGGTCGCGCTTGCCGAAAAACTGCGCCCCGAAAATCGAAGCACCGGAAAGCATACCGAAGATGGCGAGGTTCAGAATGAAGATGAGCTGATTGACGACTGCAACCGCGCTGATCGAGGGAGTGCCGAGACTGCCGACCATCAGATTGTCAAGCAGGCTGACGAAATTGGTGATGACCTGCTGCAGTGTCAGGGGGATGAGAAGTCGCGCGAGGTTCTTGTAGAAAGCGCGATCGCCGAAGAATGTTTTTAAAGTCACAAAAGTACCTCCGAGGTCTGAAATTCTAATATATTGTACCACATAAACGTCGTATAGGCAACCGATTCTCGAAAACCGGAGCGAAAATCGAGAAAAACTGCGTCGAAAAGAAAGAAAAAAGACTTTTTAGACATTGGTATATAATAAATGTAGGGAAATAGGCAAATTCAAAAAAATCTTAAAAAACGCGAAAAAACTTTAAAAAAGGTGTTGACAAGGGG
>CAYWTG010000173.1:0-3669 GCA_964461155.1 uncultured Ruminococcus sp. | reverse complement strand
TTCTTGTTCATCGCGCCGATCGAATACTCGAGAGAGCGGCGAACGGTAGCTTCGTCGGTGCTGTCGGGAAACTTGGAATAGTCGGGATATACGAGTGCCGTAAGCTCGATACGTCCCGTGTCCTGCGTCCTTCCGACAACGACACATTCTGCGATCTGATCGATGTGTGAGAGGTACTCCTCGATCTCCTCGGGGAATACGTTCTTGCCGTTTTCGAGCACGATAACGGACTTCTGACGGCCGGTTATGAAGATATATCCGTCGTCGTCGATGTAACCGACATCGCCTGTCTTGAAGTATCCGTCCTCGGTGAAGACCTCGCGGTTTGCTTCGTCGTTATCGTAATAGCCCATCATTACGTTGTCACCCCTGACCTCGATCTCGCCGGAATAATATCCGCGCTCGTTGGTACAGCCGCAAATGGGATCGATACGGATCTCGCAACAAGGAACGGGAAGACCGACAGAGCCGTATTTTCTTGCGTAGTAAGGTGTGACCGCCGCAAGGGGAGAGCACTCGGTGATTCCGTAGCCCTCATATACCGATATGCCGAAGTTCTCGAAAGCCTCGATCGTTACGGGATCAAGCGGAGCTCCGCCGCAGATGACTTTTTCGAGTCTTCCGCCGAATGCGTCGAGAACATCGGAGAATATACGACGTCTGAAATCAAGATGCGCGGCGTTCATTGTGCCGGAGGCGATAATGCCGAGCTTCAAGACGTTCTCTTTTCCGCTCTTGCGAGCCTCCGACCAGATCTTTTTGTGCATGGTATAGAGGAAAAGCGGAACAAGTACAAGACCCGTCGGACGGAAAAGCTTGAAATTCTTTATGACATGACTGAGAGTGTCATTTATGCAGATGTGGATACCGTATGCCATCTCGGCAAGTGTGCACATGAGCTCATACGTGTGGTGCATCGGGAGCACCGAAACAACAGTGTCGTCGGGACAGAAATCGACAGTCTCGCACGCCGCCATTACAACGGAGAAAATGTTCTTCTGCGAGAGCATTACGCACTTACTGCTGCCTGTTGTTCCCGATGTGAAGAGAAACTCGGCAAGCTCGTTTTCGCGTCCCGTGAGATCGGGATACTCAAATCCGGCGTCAACAGAGGGAACACCGATCCTGCAAAGCTGAGAGAACGAGATCACGGAGAGCATCTTCGTGTCTCCGGCGAAAGGAATGTAGATCGAAAGTTTGCTGTCGCTCTCGCGCAGACGAGTCATCGTGTTCTCGAGCGAGGGCGCGTAAGCGATTCCGTCGGCCTCAACCCAGTCAAGGAACTTTTCTATCTCACCGGGAGCAAGCTCGCGATCCATGGGGATAGCGACACCGCCGATGGAGAGCACGGCAAGGTACATACAAAGCCACTCGGGAGAAGTCTCACCGATGACCGCTATGCGGCGTCCGGCATAACCGAGGGAGGTAAGTCCCGCAGCGGCATTTTTCACCATCGCGCCGAACTGAGCGTAGCTGATCTCGCAAAGGCTGTGGTCAAATGCAAAGTAGGAGAACAGCGTTTTGTCGCCTCTGTTCTCAATGGAGCGGCAAAGCTCTGCCGCAGAGCTGACATAGTCGTAAATTCGTTCGGTCTTCGCCTTTTTATGAAGCTTTACCTTATATTTCTTATTCATACAGAGACCTCCGTGTGGCTGTCCGTTATAATCTCAAATTACTAATATGATAACATATTTTCGACAGTTTGTCAATGTTGATGGCACAATTTGCATTATTGCTCGGCACGAAGCTTCGCGACAAACTCACCGATGCGCACAAGAGCACGCCCTATATGGTCCGCCGAATATGCGTAGGAAATACGCGCAAAGCCCTCACCGCAGTCACCGAACGCGGTTCCGGGGACGATGGCGACGCCGAACTCGTCGAGAAGCCTCTGACAAAACTCTTCGCTCGGCATACCGAAAGATGAAATGTTGGGGTAAGCGTAAAACGCGCCGCTCGGCTCGAAGCAGGGAATACCGATTTTATTAAGTCCGCTGACGAGGAAACGGCGGCGACGGTTGTACTCGTCGCGCATTTTGACAACATCGTCATCTCCGTTCGTCATCGCCTCGACTGCCGCAAACTGCGACATCGTGGGAGCACACATTATCGCGTACTGATGAACCTTGAGCATCTGGCGACACAGCGGCGCGGGAGCGCAGAGGTAACCCATTCGCCAGCCCGTCATGGCGTATGCTTTTGAAAATCCGCTCGCTAAAATTACGCGTTCTTGCATTCCGTCGAGAGAAGCGATCGAAACGTGCTCTCCGCCGTATGTAAGCTCGGCATAGATCTCGTCGGACAAAACGACGATCTGGGTATCACGCAGGACTTCCGCTATCGGCTCGAGATCTTCACGCGTCATAACCGCGCCCGTGGGGTTGTTCGGGTAGGGAAGAACGAGCATCTTCGTTTTCGGGGTGATGGCGGCGCGGAGCTCATCTGCCGTAAGCTTAAATTTGTTTTCTTCTTTTGTATTGATGATAACCGGCACGCCGCCGCACATGGTTGCGATCGGTTCATAGCAAACGAACGCGGGCTGAGGGATTATGACCTCATCTCCCGGATCGATCACGGCGCGCATCGTAATGTCGATAGCCTCGCTTCCGCCGACGGTAACGATTATCTCGTCGCGCGGGGAATATCGCACGTCAAAGCGTCGCGAAAGATAATCGGAGATAGCCTCACGCAGCGGCAATGTTCCGCTGTTGGACGTATAGTGGGTACGGCCTTTCTCGAGGCTTGCTATACCTGCGGCGCGAATGTGCCAAGGGGTCTGAAAGTCGGGTTCACCGACGGTGAGCGAGATCACATTTTTTCGCGTTTCAAGTAAATCAAAGAATTTTCTGATTCCCGACGGCTTGATCTCCTGAACCGTGCGGGAAAGTATATTTTCGTAATCCATTAAAGTATATTTCCTCGGTCGTCGGTGGGAACCGCACCGTAAACGATGCCCTTGTCCTTGTATTTGCGGAGAACAAAGTGTGTTGCGGTCTCCGTGACGCACTGTAATGTTGCGAGCTTTTCAGCGACAAAGAACGCGACCTCGCGCATGGTCTTTCCCTCGATCATAACGGCAAGATCGAAGCTACCCGACATAAGATAAACGCTCTCGACCTCGGGGTAGTTGTAGATGAGCTCGGCGACGTGGTCGTAGCCGTGGTTTTGTTGGGGGACGATCTTGAGCTCGATAAGAGCGGAAACGTATTCTTTGTCCGTCTTGTCCCAGTCAATGATCGTCTTGTATCCGAGGATGACCCCCGCAGACTCATAATCTTCGATCATTTTCTTTATGTCGCCGGTTTCCTTGCCGAGCATTCTTGCGATATCCTCGTTTGAGAGACGGCTGTCATTTTCAAGAAGCGTGAGCAGTTCGTTCATGTTATTTCTCCTGTGATTATCACACTTAATTCTTTTTTGAGCTTAATTTTTTCTTTATCGATTCAAAGGAAATTCCGTATTTATTTGCAATGTCCGCCGCGTGGCTCTTGCCGTCGGGCGATTTCCTTACGATCTTGAAGCTTCTGCGATCTCCGTCGAGCTCTGCGACAAGGTTGTCGATGACGGCACCGCCCTCAGTGGCACAACGAGCATTGAGTTCGGATGTGCGCGCGGCAAGTTCGTGAAGGTGTGTCGAGAATATAACGCGACATCCGACAAGCGAAAGTC
>CAYWTG010000172.1:0-3688 GCA_964461155.1 uncultured Ruminococcus sp. | reverse complement strand
GACATCCGTATACATTATCTTTCGCGACCGCCGCCGTAAGGTATGCGCCGTATTCCGTGTCGGCGATGACGCTCTCGTCGCAGTCCGCTCCGTAGAACGAATGGACGAAATAGACGTAGTCTCCGTCGTTTATGTATTTGAATATCGGTGACGCCTCTCCTCGAAAACGGAGCGCGTTCCAACCGATGTGCGGGATCTTCAGCTTGTCATCGATGACCTCGCTTATCGGGCGTATCTCGCCTTTGATGAGTCCGAGGCCGTCGTGGCAGCCGAACTCAAAGCTTTTTTCAAATAACATCTGCATACCGAGGCAGATTCCCATGATCGGGCGGCCGTCGTCTGCGGCTTTTATGACCGCGCGGTCAAGTCCGCTTGCGCGAAGCTTTTGCGCTGCGTCTCCGAACGCGCCGACTCCCGGGAGTATTATTCTGTCGGCCTCGGCTATAAAGCACTCGTCCTTGCTGACGACGGCTTTCTCGCCGATGGATGCAAGCGAGCTTTCAAGTGAGAACAGATTTCCCACGCCGTAATCCACTATCGCGACCATCAGAGAACTCCTTTCGTCGATGGGATCTCTCCCGCACGCGTCGGATCTTCGGCAAGTGCCGCTGAGAGGCTTCTCGCGAAAGACTTAAACGCACCCTCGATGATGTGGTGCGAATTTTGTCCCGCAAGTCGGCGAATGTGCAGTGTTATCGGGAAATGACGCACGAATCCGAGGAAGAATTCGAGCACAAGCTCGCAGTCGAAGTCTCCGACCTTTTCCGTCGGAATGTCGAGCGAGTATTCGAGATGAGATCTGCCCGAGACGTCAACTGCTGTGAGGATCAGAGCCTCGTCCATCGGAAGTATGCAGCTTCCGTAGCGCGTTATGCCGCGCTTGTCGCCGACAGCCTCGGCGAACGCGTCTCCGAGCGCGATTCCGATATCCTCTACCGTGTGATGATAATCGACATCGACGTCTCCTCGGCAGAAAAGCTGCAGTGCAAAGCCGCCGTGGTGCGCGAAAAGCGTCAGCATATGATCGAGAAAGGGACATCCCGAGTCTATCTCGGCTTTGCCCGAAGCGTCACGTGAAAGCGTTAGTGTAATATCGGTCTCGGCGGTTTTTCTGCTTATTTTCGCGCCTTTCATATCAGTCTCCGTTCTGCCGCCGTGCGGCTTTTGAGTTTTTTCGTTTTGTCGTACTCGACAGCTGAAAGCTTTTCAAAAAAGACTTATTTTGCCGCCGCGTCAGAGATTATTATCCCGAGCGTCTCGAGCAGTGTGCTCATATCCTCACGCGAGCCTATCGTAATGCGGAGGTGATCACGTATGCGCTCGGTGTCGAACCTGCGGACGAGTATGCCGCGTCGGCGAAGCTCGCCGTAGAGATACTCGCCGCCGAGCGTGCGGTGACGTGCGAAAACGAAGTTCGCGCGGCTGTCGGTCAGCTCAAAGCCGAGCTTTTCAAGCCCGCAAGCGGTGAACTCTCGCGTTTTTATGATCTCGGCACAACGCTCGCACACGATCGTTTCGTCTTCGAGCATTCCGAGTCCCGCCGCCATCGTCATTCTGTTTATATTATAGGGATTTGTCGAATATTTCAGAGTGTTGAGGTCTGCCGTCAGCGACTCGCAGGCGACGCCGAATCCGAGACGCGCGCCCGCAAGCGAGCGGGATTTTGAAAATGTGCCGCACACCACGAGATTTTCATATTTTTTAATGAGCGGTATCGCGCTTTCCGCGCCGAAATCGACATACGCCTCGTCGATGAGCACGATATTGTCGGGATTCGAGCTGACGACGCGCTCTATATCGTCACGTGACAGCGCGATTCCCGTCGGTGCGTTGGGATTTGCGAGAAATATGTTCTTTCCTATGCCGATGTAGTCCTCGAGCTTAACTTCAAAATCGTCCCCGAGGGGAATGCGCTCGAACGGAACCGAGTTTAACGCGGCAAACACTTCGTAAAAGCCGTATGTTATATCGGGGAATACCGCGGGGTGACTCTCGTCACAGAACGCCGCGAAGGCGAAGTTCAGAACTTCGTCCGAGCCGTTCGTGAGGATGACCTCGTGCGGGCTTACGCCGAGTATTTCGGCAAGCTTTCCCGTCAGCTTCGTGACATCGGGATCGGGATAGAGATTTAACTCTCCTGCTGCTTCTGCGGCATATCTTATGGCTGTGGGTGTCGGCGCGAAAGGCGACTCATTCGTGTTCAGCTTTATGTATTTTGTGTCTTTCGGCTGCTCTCCCGGGGTATACGGAACGAGACTGTCGAATTTTCGGCTGAAAAATTTGCTCATTTTACGTCACTGCTTTCAAGTCTCACAACAGCACTCTTTGCGTGAGCGGTAAGTCCCTCTCTGCGGGCAAAGTATGCCACATCTTCGGCGATGTCCGAAAGTGCACTCGGGGTTAGATATGTGTACTGTGTCTTCTTCACGAAGTCGTCAACGGACAGCGGGCTCGAGAACTTTGCCGTGCCTCCGGTCGGGAGGGTGTGGTTCGGCCCCGCGAGGTAATCTCCGACGGCCTCGGGACAGCTTTTTCCCATAAAGACGCTTCCCGCGTGACGGATGGCGTCGAGATAATCGAAAGGAGAATCGACGAAGAGCTCAAGGTGCTCAGGTGCGATCTCGTTTGCGATATCTATCGCGGCAAAGAGGTCGTCCGCGACGATGATCTTTCCGTTGTTATCTACAGATTCACGCGCGATCTCGGCTCTTTCGAGCGCGGGTATCTGACGCTCAAGCTCATCTCTTACATCCTCGGCGAGGCTCATGCTGTCGCACACGAGCACGGCACTTGCGAGCTTATCGTGTTCGGCCTGCGAGAGCAAGTCTGCGGCGAGGTGTGCGGGATTGCTGTTTGCGTCCGCGACGATGAGTATTTCGCTCGGACCCGCGATCATGTCGATCGAGACTTTGCCGTACACCTGACGCTTTGCTTCCGCGACATATGCATTTCCGGGGCCGACGATCTTGTCAACGCGCGGCACGCTTTCGCTTCCGTATGCAAGCGCGGCAACGGCCTGTGCTCCGCCGAGCTTGAATATGCGGTCAACTCCCGCGATATACGCCGCCGCGAGGATGACATCGGACACTTTGCCGTCGCGTCCGGGGGGAGTTACCATGACAAGCTCGGGAACTCCCGCAAGCTTTGCGGGGATGGCATCCATGAGCACCGTCGACGGATATGCCGCCGTGCCGCCGGGAACATAAAGACCCGCGCGATCTACGGGGATGATCTTCTGCCCCATAACAACGCCGCGCTTGTCGTTGATTATAAAGCCGGAGCGAACTTGCTTTTCGTGGAATGCGCGTATATTCTCCGCCGCTCTTTTGAGCACGCGGATAAATTCGGGATCGACCGCGTCGACCGCCGCACGGATCTCCTCGGGTGTGACCTCGAGACGCTCGAGGCGAGCACCGTCGAATTTCTCGCAATATTCAAAAAGCGCACGGTCTCCGTTTTTTCGTACATTATCTATTATCTGCGACACTGTGCCGCTGACATCTACTTTCGGCTCGACTCTCGCGAAGATCTCGGAGTTCGAGATCTCGCCGTATTTCATGATCTTTATCATTTCTTCTCCTTTTCAAAGCTGTCGAAAGCCGCCATTATGCGTCCGACAGACTCGCCCTTGAACTTGAAGCTTGCTTTATTTGCGATAAGGCGTGCGCTTATCGGCACTATCGTGTCT
>CAYWTG010000171.1:0-3689 GCA_964461155.1 uncultured Ruminococcus sp. | reverse complement strand
CGGCGTCTGTCATGATTATCTCATATGTGTTGCCGAAATGCGGCTTTGTCGATGCATATGCTATCGCTGTGGTTATATAATACTTTTCTTTCATGCTGATGCCTTTCTTAACTGTAAAATCAAAGTTCAACATCGACGCCCGCCGCTGTGACGGAGATGATGTTCATATCGCTTTTCGAGTCGAGGACAATAAAATCCGCTCTTGTGCCCCTTGCGATCCTGCCGCAGATACCGTCAAGGCCGACCATTGCCGCAGGTGTTGAGCTTGCCGCGGGAAGTGCCTCTTCGAGCGTGAGGCCGCAAAAACGCATAAAGTTTTTCAGCGCGGTAAAGAGATCGAGCGTACTGCCCGCAAGCGCGCCGTCGACGTTTACCGCTCTTCCGTCGCGAACAAACACCTTTTGACCCGCTATGGAATACTCGCCGTCCGCGCAACCGGCACCTTCCATGGAGTCGGTGATAAGCACGAACTTGTCCGCGTTCATTTTGTGAAGCACGGAGACCATTGCGGGGTGAACGTGCTCGCCGTCGCAGATGATCTCGCTGTACGCTCCGCTGAGCATTGCCGCGACCGCGTTGCCGGGCTCTCTGTGGTGTATACGTCTCATCGCGTTAAATGTGTGAGTAAACGAGCGTGCGCCGCGAGATACGGCGTTCATCGCCTCGTCGTATGTCGCATTGCTGTGTGCCATGCCGAGTGTCGCGCCGTGAGAGGCGGCCGCCTCGTAAAAATCATCGCCCGCAAGCTCAAGAGCCGCCGAAACGTGGACGGGAAGCGGAAGCATGGCTTCGAGAAGTTGCGACAGCTCATTTCCGTCAAGCGGCGCGAGAAGCTCGGTCGCGTGTGCGCCACGGCACTCGGGAGCGAGATAACGTCCCTCGAGATGAATACCGGCAACGGTGGCAAGGCCTCCCGTAGGAACTCTCTCGGCGTTTATCGCTTCAGCCGAAGCATAGAGCTCATCGAGCGGCGCGGAAGCTAAAGTCGCCATAACGGTGGTAGTTCCGACTGCGGCATACGAACGGCGGAGGTCTTCGACATCCTCGCGCGTGACTCGGTTAAAGTCATGCCCGATCCTGCCGTGCGTATGGACATCGACAAGTCCCGGTATGATATATCTGCCCGTGCAGTCGACGACTTCGTCGACATCGCTTTCGGGGAGGCTCTCGCCGATCTCACCAAACCGATCGTCTTCAACCATAACATCGGCAAGCACGAAGCTTCTGCGCTCGGTGTCGTATACATTGCCGTTTTTAAATAAGCGTTTTATAGTAATCACCTCCGTCGTGATCCTGTCTTATAATTATTATATCAAATATCGCTTTAAATTACAAGGTGTCAAAACGTCCGACGCGCTTTCAGTCGTCGTTTTCGGCTACGTAATCGCGGTAAATATCGCTTTTTGACACGCCGCGCTGCTTTGCGGCGGTCTTCATCGCGCTCATTCGGTCAAGCCCCGAGGAAATAAGCATATTGACGTGCTCCGTCACGTTTTCGGGGTATTCATCGGAGGCGTCTTTTGTGTTTCCCTCAATGACGAGGACGTACTCGCCCCTCGGCTCACGCTGCTCGTAAGATTTCGCCGCATCCGAGAGTGTCGTGCGCATGACTTCCTCGTTAAGCTTCGTAAGCTCACGACAAAGAGTTATTTTGCGCTCACCGCCGAATACTTTTTCAAACTCCGAGAGCGTCGCACGTAATCTGTGCGGTGCTTCGTATATGATAAAGGTACGTCTTTCCGAAACAAGCTCGTCGAGTCTTTCGCGTCTTGCGGCTTTTGCGGTCGGCAGAAAGCCCTCAAAGACGAATCTCTCGGTCGAAAGTGCGGAGAGTGTGAGCGCAAGGATCGCGGCACAAGCTCCGGGAACGGCTGTAACGGGAACACCGTGCTCGACGCACAGTCTGACGAGATCCTCTCCCGGGTCACTTACGGCGGGAGTTCCCGCGTCCGTGACGAGCGCACAGCTGTCGCCACGCTTCAAACGCTCGAGAATGCGCACGCCGCGCTCGCGCTTGTTATGCTCGAAATAGCTCACAAGCTCCTTTTGAAGACCGAGTCGCGAGAGCAGAAGTCCTGTATTCCTTGTGTCCTCAGCCGCGACAAAGTCAACCTCTGAGAGCACTTTCACCGCTCGCGTGGAAAGATCCGCGAGATTTCCGACGGGAGTCGCCACAAGATAAAGCGTTCCGCCGATTATTTTATTTTTCTCTTCGACGTTATCCTTTGTCATTTGCGCTCCTTTGATGATGTGTTTCTGCACACAATGTGCTCAAGTGAAAAATTATCGTAAACTGCGTTCATGTCGTCCGTATATTCGCGCGTTCCGTCTTTGTATATGAAAAGAGAGCGTGTCAGCGTCACTGACGGCGAGGCGTCTTTTTTGCCCTCGACGAGAATGAGAGACGGTTGCGATTTTGTATCGGGGCAGACATACAATATACATTTCGGCTCGATCTTTGCTTCGCGCATAGCACAGACGAGATCGCAAAGTCGCTCCGGTCGGTGAACTGCGTAAAACGCACCGCCGCTTTTCAGAACTCTGCTCGCCGCCGCGCAAAAGTCGCGGATCGTACCGTTGAGCTCGCGTCGTGCGATGTTTTTCTCATCGTCGGGATTTTCTCTGCCGCTGTTTTGCATCATATACGGCGGGTTTGTAAACACCGCGTCGATCTGACCGTGCGTGTCGCTCTGCGAAAGCTCGCGAACATCACGGCAAAGCACCGAAATTTTGTCGTCAAGCGAGTTAAGCTCGACATTTCGAGCGGCGAGAGCAACATATTCCGACTGGAGCTCGAGTGCCGTTATATGGGAGAATCGTTCACGCGTAGCACATAAAAGCGAGATCACACCGGTGCCTGTGCCGAGGTCGACAGCTCGCCCTCTTTGGCACTGACGGGTAAATGCCGCAAGAAGATATGCGTCGGTGCCGAAAGTCAGCCCGCGTTTTTTCTGTATGAGCTTCAGCCGCTCGTTTATCTCGTCGAGCCGCTCGTGCTCGCTGTCATAGATGCACATCTCTTGCCTCCTTGCCGCAGATGAGCAACTCCTTTGCCCTTACCGAACCGCCGTAAGAAGCGACGAATCGGTAAAGACAAAGGCGAAGTTACCTCCGCCCTTATCTTTATAAAGTAATTATTCGATTACTCAGCTGCGGGAGCATCAACAGGACATACGCCTGCGCAAGCGCCGCACTCGAGGCACTCGTCGGCATTGATAACGTACTTGCCGTCCTGCTCAACGATGCACTCAACAGGACATTCGGAAGCGCAAGCACCGCAAGCGATGCAAGCATCGGAAATCTTGTAAGCCATTTTTTCTACCTCCTAAGTATTTTATTATATTGTATCACAAAGTTGCCGAAAAATAAAGATGTTTTCGGAAATTCGTGAATCAATCTTTCTTTCCGAGCACTTTAACGCTCTCTCGGTCGTAGGTTTTGAAGCTATCGCCCTTCTCATCGCTGAATTTCACCTTAAGAACACCGGTGAGAACGTTGGCATCGGTCACTACGCCGACACCGTCCTTTGTAGAAACGCGGCTGCCGACGCGTGGTGTGCGAGCAATTTCGCTCTCGTAGGTCTCGTGCTCGTAGCGCAGGCAGCACATAAGTCTGCCGCAGCTGCCCGATATCTTGTTCGAATTAAGCGAGAGATTCTGCTCCTTTGCCATCTTGATGGATACCTGAAC
>CAYWTG010000170.1:0-3739 GCA_964461155.1 uncultured Ruminococcus sp. | reverse complement strand
TAAATCAAGCTTCATCCATAGAGATTTACTGGTCTTTAAACGTTAGAGAGTATTTTGTGTTTCTACCACTATCTTTAGAGATTAGAAGACTATTGTTCGCGTTTTCTTTCGTGAAAGAAAACGCACTAAGAAAGTCCTACTTAGCGGCTTGACGCTAAGTAGTCTTTACCGCGGCGCGTAGTTCGCGCGGTCATAGGCATGACCGCTTTGTCTTCCCACGAACCGCGTGCAGCGGTACGATATGTTCGTGTCGCGGCTCGCATGAAGTTCACGCCGCGCAGGGGTGCGATAGTGGCGGTATCGGCTGACCGCGTGGAGTTTTGCGGCGGCGTTTGCTTACGGGCGACAAACTGTGGGTGGCGTTTCGACGGGTTGTACGTGAGATTGGATGTGTCGTTAGTTTTTGTGATGAAAGTTGCGTACTCACATAAAGGCTCTCTCCGGGAGAGAGGCTCGGGACGGCGAAATGCACGCCCGTCGGCGAAAACTAACGCTTTACAGAAAACTTTGCCTCTATAACAAAACTCCGCCAAAATCCCATTTTCACAAAGTTTTCGCCCGCCTTTTTCAAAAGGCGGCGGGGTCTTGGGGCGGAGCCCCGAGCGTCTCCCGAGCGTCTCCTCCCTATCGTCCCCAAATACAAAAGTGGCGTACTTCATTTTACGAAGTACGCCACGCGGGTTTTATTTTGTTCCGAAGATGCGGTCGCCCGCGTCTCCGAGGCCGGGGAGTATGTAGCCGTGCTCGTTCAGGCAACGGTCGAGCGTTGAGACGAAGATGTGCACGTCGGGGTGCTCCTCAGCGACTCGCGCGACTCCCTCGGGCGCGCCGATGATCGACATGAACTTGATGTTCGTGCATCCGCGCTTTTTGATCTGGCGAATCGCGTCGCACGCGCTTCCGCCCGTCGCGAGCATCGGGTCGACGATCAGCACGAGCTTGTCCTCAATGCCCTGCGGGAGCTTGCAGTAGTACTCCTGCGGCTCGAGAGTCTCCTCGTCGCGGCACAGGCCGATGTGTCCGACTCGCGCCGACGGAAACAGCACGTGAACTCCGTTCACCATGCCGAGACCTGCGCGAAGGATCGGCACGATCACGATCGCGTTGTCCTTGATCATGCGCTGCGTGCAAACCTCAAGCGGGGTCTTTACCTCGACCTCCACCGTGGGCACGCCCTCGCGGAGACACTCAAACGTCATGAGCGTCGTGATCTCCTCGATCAGCTCGCGGAACTCTTTCATGCTCGTCTTCTCGTTTCTGAGAATGGCTATCTTGTGATTTACAAGCGGGTGGTTGAATATTGTAACGTTGTCGTAGTTTTTCATCTTTGCACCTCGGTTATTTCTTGTCGGAAGTATTGCTCTTTTCAACGCGGGTGAGTACTGCGTTCGTCACGATACCGATGATGAGCGCGGTTGCGATGGCCGTGACCTGAACCTCTCCGGTAATCACGCCGTTCTCGGCGATAGCGTAGGGGATCTTAATGCACAGACCGCCGATTCCGGAGATAAGCACAGCGGCGACGACGAACAGGTTCTTGTTGTCTTCAAGGTCGATGTCCTTGAACATCTTCAGTCCGGAAACCGCGATGAAGCCGTAGAGAGTGAGGCAAACGCCGCCCATTACGCAGGAGGGGATGGTGCGGAGCAGTGCCATGATGGGACTGATGAACGAGAGGATCATGCAAAGCACGGCGGTCGTAGTGATCGTGCAGACGGAGGCGTTGCGCGTGATGGCGACGCAACCGACGGACTCGCCGTATGTAGTGTTGGGGCAGATTCCGAAGAACGTTCCCGCGATCGATCCGACGCCGTCACCCAGAAGCGTGCGGCTGAGTCCGGGATCCTCGATGAGGTCGCGGCCGATGATGGAGGAAAGGTTCTTGTGGTCGGCGATGTGCTCGGCGAAGACGACGAGCGCGACGGGGAAGAACGCGATGATGACCTCGATCGCGCTTTCAACGGTGAGGAGCGCGGCGGAGGCAGTGCTGTCGCCGGTGAGGCTTCTTACGGCCTCGTGGAGCTCGGGAGCGAGGGTGCCGTCGGCGATCTCTTCAAACGCGCCGAAGGCGGCGAGGCGGGGGTAGTCGAAGAAAGCGGAGATCCCGCGGAACGCGCCGTTCTCGTCGACGAATGTGTTAACAAGAGGAGTGAAGTCGATGATCTTGAGGTAGTCGATGTTCGCGAGCGAGCCGATGAGCGTAAAGACGGTAGCAGCGACGTAGCCGACGAGGATTCCAATAATGAAGGGGATAAGTCGGGGCATGGTGCGCTTTTTCTGCGTGGAGCAGATAACGATCGTGAAGAACGCGATAAGTCCGCAAAGGAGCGCGACGAGGTTGTAGGACGAGTACATCTCGGACGAGTTGGCCTTTGTGATGTCGGCCATGGCGTTACCCGCGAGGGAAAGTCCGATCAGGGCGACCGTGGGTCCGATGATGATTGGGGGCATGAGTCGGTTGACCCAGTGGGTGCCGGTGAAGCGGATGATGAGTGCGATGATGACGTAGACGAGGCCCGCGACGGCAGAGCCGAGGAGGATACCGCAGTAGCCGTAGGCGACGGCGACGCCGAGGGAAGATAAGAACGCGAACGAGCTGCCGAGGAATACGGGGCTCTTGAAGCGGGTGAATAGCTGATAAATAAGAGTTCCGACGCCGGCACCGAAGATAGCGGCGGGGATTTGCGAGGGCAGGCCGATGATTGTAGGGACGGCGATCGTAGCCGCGAGGATCGCGAGTACTTGTTGGATCGCGAAGATGATCATTTGACCGAACTTCGGTCTGTCGTTGATGTCAAAGATAAGCTTGTTTTCCACTTGGGACACTCCTCTGAACTGTAAAATTTGAGTGAAGACACTCTCACCCTTAATTTTAGCACATTTCACGCAATAATTCAAACATTTTTCGATAGAAAATCAAAATTTATGAAATTTTTTTGCGGAAAGTTGTGGACTAAAGCAGATGCGGGGGGAGACGATATGGGGAGACGCTCGGGGCTCCGCACGCGCAAGCGCGAAACCCCGCCGCCTTTTTGAAAAAAGGCGGGCGAAAAACTTTTGAAAAGAGGGGACTTGAGCGATGGTTTTGTTACAGAGGGGGAGAATTCGTTGGTCTTCGTAGGCAACGTGCGCTACGCGCCGTCCTATACTCGATAAGGGGACGACAATTCTGCATCTTTCCGCGAAGTGTTAGCTTTTCATAATAGACGAGCGTCTGCGCCGTCCGAGCCTCCCTCACTGAGGGAGGTGGCTCGCGAAGCGAGACGGAAGGAGTAAAAAAACGAGCGACTTCGCAAAACTCCACCTCGCGCTACCTCACCCCATCGGTAGGGGAGGGGCACGGCTATCCCGCAAAAATCGAGCGATTTCGCGGAACTTCCTACGGTTACACCTCAAATAACAAAATGCAGTACACATCGCCCATATCGCGTACTCCTTCAGTCACGGCTACGCCGCGACAGCTCCCTCCCGGAGGGAGCCTTTTACGTGGAGACGAAACCCGTCGGGACGGAAACTAACGATACAGCAAAACTCACGTATAACCAACCGAGCCTCCACCTAAGCTTGTCCCCCGCGAACGAATGTCACAGCAAGACTGAGGGGCGGCGTTTCGGTGCGAGGGGCGTTAGTGATGGCGCAAAAGCGCGCCGGGCGGGGGTGTTTTCCCTGCTCGGCGCGGCGGTGCTTATTTTTCTTTGCTTGCGAGTGCACGCAACGCTTCTCCTGCGGCTATCATTCC
>CAYWTG010000169.1:0-3741 GCA_964461155.1 uncultured Ruminococcus sp. | reverse complement strand
GTAGTTGCCGCTATCTCCGCTTGCGGCGTAGTCGTTGCAAAGAAGAGAAAGTAATTATTTTCCCGAACAAAAGGCTCTTTCCTCATGCGAAAGAGCTTTTTTGACGGCTGACGTTTTTTCTGCGAATGTCTAAAACGATCAAACTACGAGAAGAACGATCTTGACCACGCGAAGCGTTCAAAACATTTGAAAGGACATGAAATGAAGATCAGACTTTTATCTCTCGCACTTGCACTTTTGATGCTTTTCTGTGCAGTTCCGACATATGCGGCCGCACAGGAGCCGACGACTGCGGAGCTGACCGAGCTCGGCGATAATTACGAGTGGCTCGGCAAAGAAGACGCGTATGAAGAAATACCGTCTCCCGTTGAGATACCCGCGCCCGTCGGAGTACCCCTCGTTCCGAAGGACGAGAAATACCTCGCCTCTTACGATTATAACACCGAGTACGCCGTGCTGAGCACGATAGAAAATGACCTCGTCGCCGCGATGAAGCCCGGTAAGTTTACCGTCGACATATCGAAATACAACATCGACCCGAACAGGATCAATCTCTATAATGTACAAAACTACTCCCCCTACATCGCAAACGGAATAGAGATCACGCCGTATTATTACGCGGGGGGATATTATTTCGAGATCCGCGTCGAATGCAAGATGAACAAGTACGAGCTCGAGTCGTATTACGCGAAAGTTGATACGGCGATCACGGAGGCCTGCGAGGCACTCGAAAAGGGGGCGGACGTCGTGGAGCGTGCGCTTATGCTTCACGATTATCTCGCATATACCGCCGAATATGACGCGGAGAGACTCGACAACGGAACGATCCCCTCCGATTCATACCGTTGCGCGGGCATACTCGTTCACAAAATAGGCGTCTGCCAATCTTATGCATATGCCTACAAATACATCCTCGACAGATGCGGCATCGAAAACACCGTAGTATCAAGTAAAGCGATGAACCACGCGTGGAATATCTTGAAGATCGGTTCCGCGTATTATCACGTCGACATTACGTGGGACGACCCGGTGCCGGATACGCTCGGATCCGTGGAACACGACTACTTTCTCCTCAGCGACAGCGCGATCGCCTCAAAGCGCGGCTCATCGAACGATACGCACTACAGTTGGAGCGCAGAGGGCAAAGTTTGTTCCGACACGCGCTATGACAACGCATACTGGTACGGTGTGAATTCCCCGATATACATCTCGGGTGATTACAGATACTTCATCAGCGAGAGATATCTCGTTAAAAGACAGGCATACACCGCCGAGCAGGTCGCCGTCGATACTTTTGGTTACTGGTACACGACCGACAAGACAAGATACTGGACGAATGTTTACAGCGGACTTTCGCTCTACGGCGGCAAGCTCTTCTACAATACCCCCTCGGGAATCAAATACTACGATATAGCAAGCGGCAGATCATACACCGCCCACGCTCCGAATATCTCACCGTATTCTATATTCTCTTCCAAAATCGAAGGCGATACGATCTTCTACACGGTGTCCGATACGCCGAACAACAAGGGCACGCTGTATCAGGTGAATATTTACGACATCACGAACATCGTGACGCTCACAACTAATGCTGACGATATTCTCCTGTGGGAGGGCGATAACTTTGCGCTCAATGTTTTCATCGAAAACCTCTCGGGCACGGATTACGTAAACTACACCATATACGACTCCGGCGTCATGGATTTTGCAAGCGGATGGAACATCATCACAAAATCCGCCGGCGGCACGAAAGTCAAGCTGACATACGGCAGTTTGGAGAAAGATCTTTATGTTTACGTGCTGAACTCCTCGAAGCTCTTCCGCGACGTGAAGAACGGCTCGTGGTTCAGAAAATCCGTTGACTACGCCGTGAAGAACGGCTTGATGAACGGCACGAGTCACTACGACTTTGAGCCGAATATGTCGATGAATCGCGCGATGCTCGTCACCGTCCTGTGGCGCATGGCGGGCTCTCCCGAACCGCGCGGAAATACTCCGTTCGGCGACCTCAAGCAGTCATGGTACAAGAAAGCCGTCGCATGGGCTTACGAAAACGGGATCGTAAACGGAATCAGCGCGAAGGAATTCGGCCCGGAGGAAAATATCACCCGCGAGCAGATGGCGGCGATATTCCACAGATACTCGTCTTTTTGCGGATACAATGTATCGCAGAGCGGTAATATTTCGATTTATCCCGACGCCGGAAAGGTTTCGAAGTACGCCGTCGGCGCGATGCGCTGGGCAAACGGAGCGGGACTCATAAAGGGTCAGTCGACTTCAAAGGGAAACAGACTTAACCCCAAGGGTGAAGCTACCCGCGCCGAGGTCGCGACGATCCTCGAGAGATACGCCGCACTTACAAAATAAAGCTTTTCGCCGCCGAGACGCTTTCGCCTCGGCGGCATTTTGTACATATGACTATCGCTGCTGTCCAAATGAGCGTGAGATGCGATTTTCATCACTCCGATACCTCGGACGGCGGCGAATCCTTGACTTCAAAAAGATTTTTTGTAAATGCTTGACAGACGATTTTTAATGTGCTATACTATTCATATGGGACACGTCGTGTCTGATGTTTTGCGACAGAGAAAGGCGGCTTTGCCGAGTTCGGCGATGAGCTGTGACCGCCCGCGCGAAAGCTTTCACGGTACCACCCTGCCGACATAGTTTACTCGGCTCATATTTCAAAATTAAGTTAAAAGCTCGGGTGGAACCGTGCGGATATTTTGATCAGCACCCCGACAGAAGCACCTTGCGGTGCAACTGTTTGAGGGTCGCCGTCCCTCTTACAGGAGGGATTTTTTCTTTTCCCTCAATGTACGGCAAATATAACGATGAAAGGACACTTTCACTATGATCAAGGTAATTTTTGATGACCGTGAGCTCACATTCGACGCGCCCGTTACAGTCTACGACGCCGTAGCTTCGACAGGTGCGGTCTCTCGCGAATTTATCGCCGCACGCCTCAACAGCGAGACTGTCGGAATGACGCACCTCATCGAGTCCGACGCGACACTCAGCCTCCTCCGCTTTTCCGATGCGGACGGCGCACGCGTATTCCGCCACACCGCATCTCACGTCCTCGCAGAGGCCGTAAAGAAGCTCCGTCCCGACGCAAAACTCACGATAGGCCCCGCGATCGACGACGGCTTCTACTATGACTTCGACGTTACCCCCGCGATCACTCCCGACGAGCTCCCCGCGATCGAGGCCGAGATGAAGAAGATCATCAAAGCCAACGCTAAGCTCGAACGCTTCACTCTCCCCCGCGAGGAGGCTATCGCATATATGGAAGAGCGCGACGAGCCCTACAAGGTCGAGCTCATTCGCGATCTCCCCGAGGATGCCGTTATCTCTTTCTATAAGCAGGGCGAGTTCGTTGACCTTTGCGCAGGTCCTCACCTTTTCTCGACGGGCGCGATAAAGGCATTTAAGCTCACCTCTTGCACGGGTGCGTACTGGAGAGGCGATGCCAAAAACAAGATGCTCTGCCGCGTATACGGTACTGCTTTCCCGACAAAAGATGAGCTGAAAGCTCACCTTGAGAAGCTCGAACAGGCACGTCTGCGCGACCACAACAAGATCGGCCGCGAGCTCGGTTACTTTACGACCGTCGACACGCTCGGACAGGGACTTCCCGTGCGCCTCGCACAGGGCTCCCGCGTTATCCAGCTCCTGCAGAGATGGATCGAGGACGAGGAGCAGAAGCGCGGCTATCTCCTCACCAAGACCCCTCTCATG
>CAYWTG010000168.1:0-3787 GCA_964461155.1 uncultured Ruminococcus sp. | reverse complement strand
AAATTTTCACCTATACTATTATACAACATATGTGCGCCGAGGTCAAGTTTGAAAGTGAAATTTCGCCGTTCGAGCGTCTTTTATACGCGAAAAAACGGCACAGCCGAGGCCATACCGTCTTAATTTTGCGCTCACACGTTGTGAGCATAAGAAAAATTATACTCCGAAAACACGGGAGTTAAAATACAAAAAAATATATAAAGCGGCAAAACACCGCGATTTTTCTCCGCCGTGAGTTTATGCGATGAACTTTCTCAGCTCAAAGCGGCAGTTATCTTCGCACTCGACGTAGATCTCGTCCCACGAAAGCTTTGCGAGGTGAACTCCGAGAAAGCTCTTTGCGTTGAGTCTTCTGTTACCGTTCACGAGATACACTTTTCCGGGGATACGCGTTGCGGCTTTATTGAATTCAATAACGTCCGACGTGTTGTCGAGTCGAATACGATAAAGGTACTTACAGCATCTATCCATACGACATTTCCTTTCAGCAAGCATCGTTTCATCGCTCACCAAGGTCGTATTATATACCTATTTTCACCCAAAGTCAAGCCTTTTCGGAACGTTTTTTTCGATTTGTGGCTTTGTTTGTGTTGCACAAATTCCAACCTTTGTTTTTGTGCAATACGCCGACGGCAAAATCAACGTTTCGGCTTGCTTTTGAAGAGTGCGGCGGCCGCGAGGCCGAATAAAAGTGCCGCCGTGACACCTCCCGCGCTTGCACTCAGCCCGCCTTTTAAAATGCCCGTCGCGCCCTCCGCGTCGACTGCCGCTCTCACGCCTTTGGCGATAATAAAGCCGAATCCCGTCAGCGGGACGCTCGCACCCGCTCCCGCAAATTCAACAAGCGGTGCGTAAAGGCCGAGCGCGCCGAGGACGACACCTGCGACGACGTATGTCACAAGTATTCTCGCCGGGGTGAGCCCTGTGCGATCGATGAGTATCTGTGCCGCGACGCAGAAAAGTCCTCCGACGGCAAATGCAAGAAGATATTCCGTAAAATACGTCATATTTCGCCTCCCGTGATACAGAGAAGATGAGCGATTCCCGGGATCGTACTTCCCTGATTTAAGACAAGCGGGCTCATGAGAGCACCCGTGCCGACGAAAAGCACATTGCGGAGCTTTCCGTCGGTGATATTTTTCAAAATATTCGCCGCCATGACGACCGCGCTGCAACCGCAGCCCGAGCCGCCCGCGTGCTTGTCTGTCGCTTCGGCATTGTAGATGAGGTTTCCGCAGTCTGCATATCGCGACTTAATGTCGACGCCCTCACTTTCCAAGAGCTCCGTGAGGATCCCGCTGCCCTCTCGCCCGAGGTCGCCCGTGACAATCATGTCGTAATCCGAAACGCGGTGTCCCTCGGAAAAATACCGAAGCAGAGTGTCTGCCGCTGCGGGAGCCATCGCCGCACCCATATTGTTTATATTATCTATCCCGCGATCGGTGACATACCCCGGCAAGACCTCGCTCACGCGCGGGGCGGTTTTGTATTTTTGCGCGTCGGACTCATCCGAAGAAAGTATAAATGCACCGGCTCCCGTGACCGTCCACTGTGAGCTCGGCGTGCGCTGGCCTCCGTACTCGAGAGGAAAGCGAAACTGCCGCTCCGCCGAGCAGTAATGCGACGAAGTTACTGCGGCAAATCGCGACGGCCTGACACAGCAAAGAAGAGATGACAAAAGCATCCCCTCCGCCGCCGTCGAGCACGCGCCGTACAGCCCGAAATACGGCACTTTATATTTTGAAAGACCGTAGTTTGAGCCGACGCACTGGTTTAACAAGTCCCCCGCAAGCATGGCGTCTATGGCGTCTGCTTTGAGCGACGCTTTATCGAGGGCCGCACCGAGGGCCAGATGTTGCATCTCGCTTTCAGCCTTTTCCCATGTACTCATGCCGAAGCTGTCGTCTTCCCTGTCGCATATATCAAAGCTGTCGCCGAGCGGTCCGCACGCCTCCTCTTTGCCGACGACGGACGCCGATGAAATGATCCTCACGCATTTTTGAAGCTTTATTGTCCCGTGTGCCATTTTCCCTCCGAAGAATATTGTTTTACGACTATTATCTCCCATGTCGATACGCTTTATCCCGCAAAAAGAAAAGATGACGCCACTTTCGCATCATCTTTTCTCTGATTTTATCAATATACATTGTCGGGAACTTCGATCACTTCTTTTTCTATCCAGTTAGAAAGTTTTGAAGCATCGCCGATCACGTCGTAAACGTATATCTTATTCGGCACATCGGGCTCGAGGCTTACGACGGATTTGTAATAGGTTCTGACGATATTTTCGTCTTCTCCGACTTCGTCTATCGCGCGGCCGAAAGCGGAATAATCCGCTCCCGCTTCTTTGAGGATCGTCGCGGAGATATTGAAGGTCGATATGGGAGCGTTGCATTCTTCGAGCGGAGTGTCCGCGCTGCCCGACGGCTTATAGTAAAGCGCGACTCGCGTTTCTTTCTGCAAAGGCTCGGTGTCGGACATGGCACGTCCGTGGTCGGCTGTGATGATTATCGCAGAGTCTTCGTAAATTCCGAGCTCTTTCATGCGGTCGAAGATGCGGTAGAGGATGCTGAAGCTTCCCATGGTCTGCTGTACATTGTCCGTCTCTCCCTCCTCATTGCGCGTTCCGTCGGAGTTCATATAAAACGGAGAGTGCGGGCCGTTGAAGTGGTAGAACTTAAAGCTGCCGTTCTCTTCCTCATCATTTTCAAATTCATCGACTATCGAAAGATTCTCGAAACCATCGATATACTTAGACTCGTCGACAAAATACAGCTCCTGATCGTCATCTATCGGCAAAACCGTAGCTCCCGAATTGAAGTAGTTCGTATCATGCGTAAAGAACGGTTTTATCGCCGTGGGCGCGTACCTGTATATCGACAGATTGATCATCTTTTTGAGCAGTTCAATCTTCGGCACGGAGACTTTTCCGTAGTCGGCATTATCAACGTGCTCTGCGGCAAACTCGTCGTCGCCGAACATGGAGTTCATCTCGGCATACACATCCGCGCTGTAGCCGACGCTCTCGAGCTGTTCAAAGAGCTTCTTGTCGCCGTCCGTCCACGCTTTTTTGTAATAGTCCTTTCCGAGGTCGTATGCACAGCCCTCGTAGCCGTTCAAAATGTGACTGAGCGCGGGCATGGTGCGCGCATAAGTCGTTATCGCGTTTGTATAGCTCGTAAAGCCGTCGAGACGGTCGAAAAATCCGGGAGAATAGTACTCGACCGTGTTTATGTAGTCGTAGTCGAGTCTGTCAAGCACGAACACGAGCACGTTATGCTTGTCGGAATACTCAAACATATCCTCGCACGACAGGTAATAGTCATGATCCGGGTAGCTGACCTTGTCGCCGAATACTCCATTGTAAATGCACACAAGCGGCACGGCCTGACTGAGCACGATGAGCACGGCAAGCGTCGTCGTGAGAGCTCTCCAAAGCGAACGCTTCATGTACATGATAAAGAGCATAAACACGAGTATGCCGAACCACACAGCGAGACTTATGAGCATATCACCGCGCATATTAAGATAATCGACGCTGTCGCCGTTCAGCTCGCCGAGGCTTCCGTTAAAGAACATCGCCTGCAAGTACGCCGCGCATCCGACAGAGATGAGGATCGTCGTCACGTAGTTGAATATCTTACCGCGAATAAGCGGCAAAATGGGTGCGCCGACAAGGAAGACCGCGCCGGCAAACACTGCAAGGATCGGCGCGACGTCGTGATATGAATAAACAAGCGAGCTTCCGCTGTACGCCACGAGCTCAAACGGGCCGAAGAACAAAAAT